>NZ_JBHXRM010000027.1:0-86523 GCF_042716895.1 Streptomyces sp. NPDC058653
GGGTTCTTGATCCCCGGGGGGGGGGGGGGGGCGCGGGTGGGTAACTCCGGGCACTAATCCTGCGGGGGGGGGGGCCCCCACCCCGGGGGGCCGGCCTTGTGGGTGTGGGCGCCCCACGGCGCTCCCGCTTACACCAACGTGCGCTACCCCTTCCCGGTCGACCCGCCGCATGTGCCCTCCGACAACCCGACCGGCGACCACCGCCTCGTCTTCGACCTGCCCGACGACTGGTCTGCCGGGCCCGCCGTCCTGCGGTTCGACGGCATCGACTCCTGCGGGCGCGTCTGGCTCAACGGCGTCGAGCTGGGCGTGACCAAGGGCAGCAGGCTGCCCACGGAGTTCGACGTCGGCCCACTGCTGCGACGGCGCGGCAATCTGCTCGCCGTCCGCGTCCACCAGTGGTCCGCGGGCAGCTACCTCGAGGACCAGGACATGTGGTGGCTGTCCGGCATCTTCCGCGATGTCACCCTGCTCGCCCGACCGGCGGGCGGGGTACGGGACTTCACCGTCGACGCCGGATACGACCACCTCACCGCACGCGGCACGCTCTGCGTCGACGCCGACAGCGGCGTACGCGTCAGCGTCCCCGAGCTCGGCATCGTCGCCCTGCCCGCCGGTGAACAGGCCGAGATACCCGGTGTCGAGCCGTGGAGCGCCGAGGAACCCCGGCTGTACGAGGGCGAGATCCACACCGAGACCGAGCGCGTACCGGTCCGAATCGGCTTCCGCACCGTCGCCGTCAAGGACGGCCAACTCACCGTCAACGGCCGCCGCATCGTCTTCCGGGGCGTCAACCGGCATGAATTCCACCCCGAGTCGGGACGTGTCGTACCCCGCGAGTTCGCCGTCGCCGACATCGAGCTGATGAAACGGCACAACGTCAACGCCGTCCGCACCAGCCACTATCCGCCCGACTCCGCGTTCCTGGACCTGTGCGACACCTACGGACTCTGGGTCGTCGACGAGAACGACCTGGAGACCCACGGCTTCTCCGCACTCGACTGGCGGGGCAATCCCAGCGACGACCCCCGGTGGGCGGACGCCATCGCGGACCGTATGCGCCGCATGGTCGAGCGGGACAAGAACCACCCCTCGGTCGTGATGTGGTCGCTCGGCAACGAGGCGGGCACCGGCCGTAACCTCGCCGCCGCCGCCGAGTGGACCCACCGGCGCGACCCCACCCGCCCCGTGCACTACGAGGGCGACACCGACTGCTCGTACACCGACGTCCACAGCCGGATGTACGCGAGCCACGAGGTGGTGGACCGTATCGGACAGGGCGTCGAAGGGCATCAACGCGTCCGTGAACGGCCCTTCATCCTCTGCGAGTTCGGCCACGCGATGGGCAACGGCCCCGGCGGCCTGCTGGAGTACCGCGAGCTGTTCGAACGCCACCCGCGCTGCCAGGGCGGCTTCGTCTGGGAGTGGCTCGACCACGGGATCGCCCGGCGCGACGACCAGGGCCGCGCCTACTTCGCGTACGGCGGCGATTTCGGTGAGCCGCTGCACGACGGCAACTTCGTCATCGACGGACTGGTCCATCCCGACCGCACCCCGTCGCCCGCCCTCGCCGAGTTCGCGAAGGTCTTCGAACCGGTGCGGATCGCCGGAGCCGACGGCGCGCTGCGCGTCACCAACCACTACGACCTCCTGTCGACGGCCCATCTCGACTTCTCCTGGGTGCTGGAGGAGGAGGGGATCGAGGTCGCGCGGGGCCCGCTCACCGTGCCGCCGGTCGCCGCGGGCGGCGGCGCCGACCTGCCCCTGCCCGACCTTCCCCCCACCGGCGCGGAGAGCTGGCTCACCGTACGGGCCGCGCTCGCCGCCGACACCGCGTGGGCGCCGGTCGGTCATGTGGTGGCCTGGGGCCAGACGCGCGTCGCCGGCGAACCGGCCACCGCCACCCCGGCGTCCGGACCGGCCACCGCCACCCCGGCCACTGGACCGGCCGCCCTCCGACCGGCCACCGTCACCCCCGCCTCCGGCGCGGCCCCGCGGCTGAGCGGCGCCTCGCTGCGCCTGGGACCCGGCGAGTTCGACCCGGTGACCGGACGGCTCACCGCACTCGGCGGCCTGCCCGTCGACGGGCCCCGGCTCGACCTGTGGCGTGCCCCCACCGACAACGACCGCGGCTCCGACGACCCCGAGGAAGCCCGGTGGCGGGCCGCCGGCCTGCACCGGTTGCAGCACCGCGTCGTCGGCGTCGAACCCCTCGGCGACGCCCTCCTCGTACGCACGCGGGTCGCCCCGCCCGGTCTCGGCTTCGGTATGCGCGCCGACTACCGCTGGAGCGGGGACCTCCACCGTCTGCGGCTGGAGCTGGACGTCGAGCCCGAGGGCGACTGGCCCCCCACACTGCCGAGGCTCGGTGTGCGCATGGCCCTGCCCGCCGCGCTCGACCGCGTCGAGTGGTTCGGGCGGGGACCGGGTGAGGCGTACGCCGACAGCCGCCAGGCCGCCCGGATCGGCCGCTTCACCAGCACCGTGGACGCCCTTCAGACCCCGTACGTCTTCCCGCAGGAGAACGGGAACCGTATCGACCTGCGGTGGCTGAACCTGACCTCCGCCGACGGCGCGGGCCTGCGCGTCGACGGTGAACCGGCCTTCGCCTTCACCGCCCGCCGCTGGACCTCCGAACAGCTCGACGCCGCCACCCGCGCCACCGACCTCGTCCCCGGCGACGGAATCGTCCTCAACCTCGACCTCGCGCAGAACGGACTCGGGTCGGCCTCCTGCGGCCCCGGCGTCCTGCCCCGGTACCGCCTGCACCCGGACAGCGCCTCCCTCACGCTCACCTTCACCCCCTCGGACCCGCGCACAGAGGAGACACCGTCCCGATGACCGCCCGCGCCCACGTCCCCACCGTCTCGCTCGTCCCGCACACCCATTGGGACCGCGAATGGTACGAGCCCTTCCAGCGTTTCCGGCTGCGTCTGGTCGATCTGCTCGACGAGGTCCTGGACCGGGCGGAGGCGGACGAACGCTTCCGCTTCACCCTGGACGGCCAGATGGCCGCCGTGGACGACTATCTGGAGGTACGCCCGGAACACCGCGACCGCGTACTGAGGCTGGTCCGGCGCGGCCAACTGGCCGTCGGACCCTGGCAGATCCTCCTCGACGAGTTCCTCTGCTCCGGCGAGAACATCGTCCGCAACCTGGAACTCGGCCACCGGCGCGCCACCGAACTGGGCAGCCCCATGCCCGTCGGCTACCTCCCCGACATGTTCGGCCACTGCGCCCAGATGCCGCAGATCCTCTCCGCCGCCGGTCTCGACCACGCCTGCGTATGGCGCGGAGTCCCGGCGGGCGTACCCGGCCACGCCTTCCGCTGGCAGGCACCCGACGGCAGCTCCGTACGGACCGAATACCTCGCCGGCGGCTACGGCAACGCCGCCTACGTCTTCTCCGACCCCGGACACTTCGCCGCGCGCATGGCCGACCTCGGCAGGCGGCTGACACCCGACTTCGGCACCGACCCGGTCCTCGCGATGTACGGCACCGACCACTCGGCCCCGGTCGGCTCCCTCGTCAAGCTGGTCGCCGACCTGGACCCGGCGGAGGTCGACGTACGGATCACCACCCTCGCCGAGTACATCGGTGAACGCGACCCCCACGACCGGTCGTTGCCCGTCGTGGAAGGCGAACTGCGCAGCCACGCCCACGCGAACATCCTGCCCGGTGTGCTCTCCGTACGCCCTCATCTGAAGCAGGCGCTGGCACGCTCCGAGCGTCTTGTCGAGCGCTACGCCGAGCCCTTCGCCGCGCTCTGGTCCGCCGAGTGGCCCGGGAAGCTCCTCGACATGGCCTGGTGGCGGCTGATCGACGCCTCGGGCCACGACTCCGTCACCGGATGCGGCGTGGACGAGACGGCCACCCAGGTGTTCGCCCGTATCAGCGAGGCCGGACACCTCGGTCAGGCCGTACGGGACAGGGTCGCCGGGGGCCTCGCACGGAAGGTGTCGCGGGACGCCGTACTCGTACTCAATCCCACCCCGGCCGTCCGGGAGGACCTGGTCACCGTCGATCTCGAAGTCCCCGACGAGTGGGAGGACATCGCGGTCGAACTGCCCGACGGCAGCAGGCTCCCCGCCCAGACCGACGTGCGCGCGGAGCGGATTCTGCTCTCCGAGGCCATGCCCGGTGAGGAACTGCCCGCCTTCCTGCCACGCGTCCACGGGCGGGAGCTGTTCGGCAGCGAGATCACGCACTGGAGCTGCGACAACGAGCGGCGCGTACTGGAATTCGGCGTGGCCCGCCACGGCGGCGACGCACCCTTCGACGTGGAGGCCGTCCGCGCCGCAGTGACAGGCGCGAGCGGCGACTGGACGGTCCGCATCACCCGGGCCGCGCATCGCACGGTCACCTGTCTGGCCCGGGTACCGGCACTCGGCTGGACATCGCTGCGCCCGGTGCGGGGCGGCCGGCCCGTCGAGCGGACGGACGCGCGACCCGAGGCGGGGCCCGTACGTGCCGAGGGCCGGACCCTGTCGAACGGCCTGGTCACCGTCACGGCCCTGGACGACGGCACGCTGCGCGTCACGGCCGCCGACGGGACCGTACTCGACGGCGTCGGCCGCATCGTCGACGGAGGCGACCGGGGCGACAGCTACAACTACGCCCCGCCCGGCACGGACCGGCTCGTCGAGACCCCCCGCTCGCTGCGCGTCTCCGCCGCCGTCGGGGGCCCGCTGCGTGCCTCGCTGACCGTGGAGCGCGTGTACGACTGGCCCGAGGCCGTGGACCGGACGGCCGACCGGCGTACGGCCACGACCCGGCGGGGGAGTGTCCGCCTCGATGTCGAACTACGGGCGGGGGAGCCCTTCGTCCGTCTCGATCTGACCCTGGACAACGCCTCGCTCGACCACCGGGTGCGCTGCCATGTGCCGCTCGCGAGGCCGGCCACGTCCTCGTACGCCGAAGGGCAGTTCGCGGTGGTCGAACGCGGGCGCACCGCGGAGGGCGGCTTCAGCGAGCGCCCCGTCCCGACGTTCCCGGCGCACGGCTTCGTCGACGCGGGCGGTGCGGGACTGCTGCTGACGCAGGCCTGCGAGTACGAACTCCTGGACGGTGAACTCGCGTTGACGGTCCTGCGCGGCACCGGGTGGCTCAGCCGCAACATCCATCCCTACCGCGCGGAGCCCGCCGGGCCGCAACTCCCCGTCCCGGCGGCCCAGATGACGGGTACGAGCACCGTCTCCTTCGCCGTGCTGCCGCACAGGGGCGACTGGCACGAGGCGGGACTCGTCGAGGCGGGCGAACACTTCCGCCACCCGCTGCACGCCGCACCCGGCACGGGGCCGCTCGAAGCCCCGCCCACCTCGGGGAGGGGCCCCTCGGTCGAGGGCGCGGTCATGACCAGCCTTCGCCGCCGTGACGGAGAACTGGAAATGCGCCTCGTCGCGGCCTCGCCGGAGCCGGTCACCGCTGTCGTTCGCGGCGCGTTCGCGGGCGCCCGCCGAGTCGGTCTTCTCGGCGGCGACGACAGCCGTACGGAGCCCGCCGACGAGCCGGCTGTCGACGCCGGAACCGTCCGGATTCCCTTGCGGGCCTGGGAGATAGCGACGGTGCGCCTCTCCGGGTGAGCCGCTCTCCGGGCATCACACCACCCGCACGACATGCTCTCCACGGACGCCGCCCGCCGTAAAGGGCACGGTGGGCGGCGGCGATCCCGATCATGGAGGGCCGCACGGCGAACTCGCGGGCACTCGGCCAGAATGGGTGGTCGTCACAGCGGACATGGCGCCCCCGCCACGGTCTGCCGGATCCTCCCGACCGAGGGGCTGTCGACACGGTGAAGGACCCCTCGATCGCCTCTGGTACCCCCCACTCTCCCGGAGCTCGACTGTGAGCGTCACACCCGCCCGTTCCCGCCGCTTCCTCGTCGCGGTCGCGGCCCTCACGGCCGCGTTGATCACGCCCCTCCTCGCCTCGTCGTCCACGGGTACGCGGTCCGCCGCCCCGTCCCCGCCCCCGGCCCACGCGGGGTTCGACTACCAGATCGGCGGCGGCTATCCGCCCCCGGCCGGGGTGGGCGTCGTCAGCCGGGACCGGGAGGACTCCCCGGCGCCCGGGCTCTACAACATCTGTTACGTCAACGCCTTCCAGGTCCAGCCCGACGAGCTGGACGAGTGGGAGCCGGACCTTCTGCTCCGCGACGGGAACGGCGACGTCATCATCGACGAGGAGTGGGACGAGGCCATCCTGGACATCGGCACCGAGGGCAAACGCGAGCGGATCGCGGCCAAGGTGAACGGCTGGATCGACGGCTGCGCGGACGACGGCTTCCAGGCCGTGGAGCCCGACAACTACGACAGTTACGAGCGCAGCCGGGGGCGGTTCGGCTCCTCCGCCGCCATGGCCTTCATCGCCCTGCTCTCGGAGCACGCGCACGGCGAGGGCCTGGCGATCGGCCAGAAGAACACCGCCGACCTCGCCGAGTTCCGCGACGGGGCCGGACTGGACTTCGCCGTCGTCGAGGAGTGCGGGGAGTACGAGGAGTGCGACTCCTTCACCGAGTACTTCGGCGACAACGTGATCGTCGTCGAGTACACGGTCAAGGGCCTGGCGACCGCGTGCGCGGGCTGGAAGGACAGGCTCAGCATCGTCCGCCGCGATCTGGACGTCGTCCCCGCCGGCGACGAAGGCCATCTGCGTCAGACCTGCTGACCGCTTCGCCACCGACGGTCCCCCGGATTGCCGACGCCGCCCGAATCCAGGATGACGGCGACCATGGGCCGGGTCCCTCGCCGCCGCACCGTCCGGGTGGCTCAGATGAGGGAGGCGCGGACGTCCGCGAGCGCCTCGTCCAGCGTGTCGGCGGTGTTCTCGTGCCCGCTGAATCCCTCGTCGTCGCCGGGGTCGACGGTCCAGCCCCAGCCGCTCTCCGGGTGTCCGTCGATCGTCGCGGCGTGCTCCCCCTTGGTGAGGGTGATCGACACATTGCCCGCCGGGAAGGTCGCCACCTCGGCGTGGGCGCTGTCGCCGAACGCGTGGTGGATGGCGTCGAGTGCTTCCTGCTCCGTGGTCATGACTGCTCCTGGATGTGGGGGACGGCCGATCACCGGGAGGTCCGGATCGGCGCTCGGTCTGGGGGCGGTTTCATGGTTACCCCAGTCGGTCGGTGAGACGACGGTCGACGCGCTGCCCGGCGCGGTTCGGACCGGCTCGGCGGACCACGGCCCCGGGAACGATGCGTCCACCCGGGACCGGACGGTTCATCAGTCCCTCCCCGGAGAGCCGGCGGCTTCGCCGCGACCACCCTTCCGGGGGACAGCGGGTCCGCCCGCCCGTTCGCGCACACCGCGAGGCGAGAGCCGTGCCCGAGGGGGTGACGTCGGACCGACTCGCCTCTAACATCCGATCTGTTGCTCTGGCAGGCGGTCAAATGTGGGAGCAAAGCCGCCAATTGGGGCTTCAGGGTCGGATGTATCCAGGGGATCGCCCGCGGAGGAGTGTCGGAATGCGCAAGCTGATCGGCGTCATGCTCGCCTTGCTGCTCGCGGCCGGAGCGGTCGCGACGAGCCCTCCCGCCGCCGTCGCCACCTCCGCGGACCTGCCCGAGGGCCCCTCCGTCCGAGGCATACCCGGCGCCATCGATCTCAGCGCCGACAGCGACCTCGCGGCCTGGCAGCGCCTTCAGTTCGGGATGTTCATCCACTGGGGCCTCTTCTCCGAACTGGGCGGTGTCTGGGAGGGCGAGCCGGTCACCTCCGGCTACAGCGAGCAGATCCAGATGTGGGCCGACATCTCCGAGGAGGAGTATCTGGACGTCGCCGCCCGCTTCCGGCCCGACCGCTTCGACCCCGCAGGTATCTGCTCGCTCGCGAAGCGGGCCGGGATGCGGTACGTCGTCATCACCAGCAAGCACCACGACGGCTTCTCCATGTTCGACACCGCCACCACCGGCTACGACGTGACGGACGCGACCCCCTACGGCAAGGACCCGCTGAAGGCCCTGGCCGACGAATGCCGAAGCCAGGGGCTGAAGTTCGGCTTCTACTTCTCCCTCGTGGACTGGCACCAGGGCCATGAGTTCGACGGCGGCAACAACAATCCGATCCCCGCCTCGATGGAACCCGTGATCAAGGCGCAGCTCCGCGAGCTGATGACCGACTACGGCGACATCGCCGAAGTGTGGTTCGACATGTCGTCACCCACCGACGCGCAGAGCGAGGAGTTCGCCGGCATCGTCCGCGAACTCCAGCCGAGGGCGGCGGTCAACAGCCGAGTGTGGAACAACAAGGGCGACTTCCGCACCCTCGGCGACAACGAGATCCCGTCCGTCGCCCTCGACGGCGCCTGGCAGACCCCCGCGTCCATCTACCACGACACCTGGGGCTACCGCAGCTGGCAGGTCCGTGACGACCTGCCCGGCAAGATCCGGGACCTCGTCGTCGGACTCACCGGAGTACGGGCCCGCGGCGGCAACTATCTGCTCAACATCGGCCCGCGCGGCGACGGTTCCGTGGTCGAGTTCGAGGCCGACGTCCTGCGCGGGATGGGCGACTGGCTCGACCGCCACCCCGACGCCGTGCTCGACGCCTCCGCCACCCGGTTCGGCGGCCAGCCCTGGGGCGAGGTGACGGTCAAGGACCGCGACCTGTTCCTGCACGTGACCGACTGGCCCGAGTCGGGGGAACTGCGCCTGCCCGGCCTGGCCACCTCCGTGACCACGGTCGGCGAGGACGGCGCGCGGCAGCGGCTCGACTGGCGCCGGGACGGTGACGATCTGATCGTCACGCTCCCGGGCACGCCGCTCGACCAGGTGCTCCCCGTGATCAAGGTCGAACTCGGCGGCGAACTCCGCGTCGTCCCGCCGGGCACCGTCTCCCTCGGCCGCGCCGACTCCGGCGGCAACGGCGCCGTGGTCCTCGGCGCGGGGGACTTCGAGGACGGCTACAGCTACGCCGACGACGGCAGCTACCCCAGCACCCGGCGGACCACCGTCCGCCACACCGGTTACGTCACCGCCGACCACGCCGGACAGGTCTCCCTGGCCGTACAGGGCGAGGCCCGCCCCGACGCGCTCTACCGCGTCCGGGTCGGCGAGCGCACCCGGCTGGTGAAGGGCGAGGACCTGACCCGGGAGGCGATCGGCCCCTTCCCCGTACGACCCCGCCAGGTCACCCCCGTGACCCTCACCCTCGCGCGGCCCGAACACGCGGGCGAGGACCTCGGGCTGAGTCTCGACGCGGTGCTCGTCGCGCCCACCGGAAGCGTCGTCTCCTGGGCCCGGGCACCGGAGCGGCTCACGGTCGGGACGGTGACCGGCGTTCCGGTCCATGTGACCAACCTCGGCCGCGACACGGCGCGCGGCACCCTCGCGCTGCGGGCACCCGACGGCTGGACCACCGGCGGAGCGGTGACGTTCAGCGGTCTGACGACCGGCCGTACCCACACCGTCACGGCCCCGGTGTCGGTACCGGCCGACTCCACGACCGGCCCGGCCGGTCTGGAGACCGTGCTGACCGGCGCCGGACGGCGGGTCCTGGAACTCACCGGCACTGTCGACGTCGTCCTGCCCAACGTGGCGCGCGACCGGACGGCCACCCAGTCGAGCACCGCGTGGGACGGGGTCGCGAGCCGCGCGGTGGACGGGAACACGGCCGGGGACTACCTGCGCGACAACACCACCACCCACACGGCCGAACCGTCCGACCAGGCCTGGTGGCAGGTGGATCTGGAGCGTTCCCACACCATCGACACGGTCGAGATCTGGAACCGTACCGACTGCTGCGCCGAACGCCTGGCCGACTACTGGCTGCTGGTCTCCGACACCCCGTTCACGACCGACTCGCTGGACGAGGCGCGCACCGCGCCGGGGGTGACCGCCGTCCATCGGGAGGACCGGGCGGGCCGCCCCACGGCCGTGGATCTCGGCGGAGCGAAGGGCCGCTACGTACGGGTGCAACTGGCGTCCGCGACGAACCCGCTGTCCCTGACGGAGGTCGTGGTCCGGGCCCGCCGGAGCGAGTAGGAACGGGGTGGCCGAGGGGGCTCAGTACCGCTCGGCCACCCAGTCGTACCAGTCGCGCATGCCCTCTCCGGTGGTCGCCGACACCGTCAGCAGCCGCAGGCCCGGGTTGACCGAACGGGCGTACTCCTCGCAGCGTGCGACGTCGAAGTCGACGTACGGCAGGAGATCGATCTTGTTGATGATCACCAGATCCGCGGCGGCGAACATATAGGGGTACTTGAGCGGCTTGTCCGTGCCCTCGGTGACCGAGATGATCACGACGCGGCTGCCCTCGCCGAGGTCGAAGAGCGCGGGGCAGACCAGATTGCCGACGTTCTCGACCAGGACGAGGGATCCGGACACCGGGGCCAGGGTGGTGAGCGCGTCCCGCATCATCTCCGCGTCGAGATGGCATCCCGCGCCGGTGTTGACCTGGACGACGGTGCTGCCCGCGCGTCTGATCCGGTCGGCGTCGAGCATCGTCTCCTGGTCGCCCTCGACGACGGAGACCGGGCGCAGCCCGGCGAAGTCCCGGATGGTGCGTTCGAGGAGGGTGGTCTTGCCGGCGCCGGGCGAACTCATCAGGTTCACCGCCACGATGCCCCGCTCGGCGAGCCACGAGCGGTTACGGGCGGCCAGCTCCTCGTTCTTGGCGAGGACCCGCTGTTCGAGGGTGACGGTCTCGGGGCCCTCCTCCGCGACGCGGATCGCGACCGGCGCCGCGTGGCCGTGGTGCGGCTCGGCGTGCTCGTGGACGTGATCGTGCGCCTGCCCGGGACCGTGCGTGTGTCCGGGCGCGTGCTCGTGCTCGTGATCGCCCTCGTGCGGAGGGGAATGAGGTAGGGCGATCCGCGTCCCGGTGCCGCCTTCGCTTCCGCCCGAGCAACCGCACGTACCGCACATAGGTCAGCCCACTCTCATGGAGACGATCTGGAGTTCCTGTCCCGACGTGATCTCCACATCGGCGCTCCCGCACGGACACAGCAATACAAGATCCGCCAGCGTGAAGTCCTCCGAACACGCCCGGCAGCGGGCCGTTCCCGGCGGCTGTTCGATTTCGAGCGACGCGCCTTCCGCGACCGTGCCGGCCGTGGTCAGATCGAAGCAGAAACGCATGGAGTCGGGCACCACGGCGGTCAGCATTCCCACCCTGACACTGACGGTACGTACCCGTTTTCCCGCCGCCCGCTCACATACCGCGTCGACAATGCTCTGTGTGATCGACAATTCGTGCACCGACCGACCGGCCTTCCTCAAGTCACCCAACCGGACCAGAATCGCCGGGCGCAAAAGCAGGGCCGCCCGGACGAAACTCGTGTTGACAGAACGCTCAGCCGGATCCTAGATGGTAGCAATGTGAGTGACGCCACACCCATGGGATTCATGGGTATCGGGTGGGCCAATCCCGGAAGGCAGCGGTGCTATGCCGACAGAAGCGGCGAAAAAAGCCGAGGACACGTTGATCCACGTGCTGTGGATCAATGCCGGACTGAGCTGTGACGGGGATTCGGTCGCGCTGACCGCGGCGACCCAGCCCAGCATCGAGGAGATCGCACTCGGCGCGCTGCCCGGTCTGCCGCAGATCGCCGTGCACTGGCCGCTGATCGATTTCGAGTGCGGCCCCAACGGCGGCGCCGACGATTTCCTGGAGTGGTTCTTCAAGGCCGATCGCGGCGAACTCGAACCCTTCGTCCTGGTCGTCGAGGGCTCGATTCCCAACGAGCGGCTGCACGAGGAGGGTTACTGGTGCGGCTTCGGCAACGACCCGGCCACCGGTCAGCCGATGACCACCAGCGAGTGGCTCGACCGGCTGGCGCCCAAGGCCACCGCGATCGTCGCGGCCGGCACCTGCGCCACGTACGGCGGCATCCACGCCATGGCGGGCAACCCCACCGGTGCCATGGGAGTCCCCGACTACCTGGGCTGGGACTGGAAGTCCAAGGCCGGGATCCCCATCGTGAACGTCCCCGGCTGCCCCATCCAGCCGGACAACCTCTCGGAGACGCTCACCTATCTGCTCTACATGGCCACCGACCAGGCCCCGATGATCCCCCTCGACGACGAGCTGCGGCCGACCTGGCTGTTCGGCCAGACCGTCCACGAGGGCTGCGACCGGGCCGGGTACTACGAGCAGGGTGACTTCGCCACGGAGTACGGCTCGCCCAAGTGCATCGTCAAACTGGGCTGCTGGGGTCCCGCCGTGAAGTGCAACGTGCCCAAGCGCGGCTGGATGAACGGCATCGGCGGCTGCCCCAACGTCGGCGGAATCTGTATCGGCTGCACCATGCCCGGATTCCCCGACAAATTCATGCCGTTCATGGACGAGCCCCCCGGCGGGAAACTCTCCACGAATGCCGTTGGAATGTACGGGGCGACGATGCGCCGACTGCGTCATCTCACCACCCACACGCTCGACCGTGAACCGAAGTGGCGTAAGCGCGGCAAGGAACTCACCACCGGCGCCACCCGCACCTGGTAATCCTGCGAAATGCCCCATCGGCCGGCGACCCGGCGGCCGATGGGGCACTCACCTGGAAACCACCTGGTAACTCACCGCTCCACGAAACCGAAACGGAAAGAAGAGGCGGCCCCATGACGGCGACGAGCCAGGGCAGAGACGAACTGGTGGAGATGGCGTGGGACCCCATCACCCGAATCGTCGGGAGTCTGGGTATCTACACGAAGATCGACTTCAAGCAGCGGGTCGTCGCCGAGTGCCACAGCACCAGCTCGATCTTCCGCGGCTACTCGGTCTTCATGAAGGGCAAGGACCCGCGCGACGCCCACTTCATCACCAGCCGGATCTGCGGAATCTGCGGTGACAACCACGCCACCTGTTCCTGCTACGCGCAGAACATGGCGTACGGCGTGAAGCCGCCGCATCTGGGCGAGTGGATCGTGAATCTCGGCGAGGCCGCCGAGTACATGTTCGACCACAACATCTTCCAGGAGAATCTGGTCGGGGTCGACTACTGCGAGAAGATGGTCGCCGAGACCAATCCCGGCGTACTCGAACTGGCCAACCGCACCAACTCCCCGCACGCCGAGGACCACGGGTACAAGACCATCGGCGACATCATGCGGTCGCTGAACCCCTTCACGGGCGAGTTCTACCGCGAGGCCCTCCAGGTCAGCCGTATGACCCGCGAGATGTTCTGCCTCATGGAGGGCCGCCATGTGCACCCCTCCACGCTCTACCCCGGCGGGGTGGGCACGGTGGCGACCATCCAGCTCATGACGGACTACATCACCCGCCTCCAGCGCTACGTGGAGTTCATGAAGAAGGTCGTGCCCATGCACGACGACCTCTTCGACTTCTTCTACGAGGCGCTCCCCGGCTACGAGGAGGTCGGCAACCGCCGTATCCTGCTGGGCTGCTGGGGCTCCTTCCAGGACCCGGAGCACTGCAACTTCGAGTACAAGGACATGACCGACTGGGGTCGGAAGATGTACGTGACCCCCGGCGTCGTCGTGGACGGCAAGCTCGTCACCACCGACCTCGTGAAGATCAACCTCGGCATCCGCATCCTGCTCGGCTCGTCGTACTACAACGACTGGGACGAACAGGAGATGTTCGTGAGCCACGACCCGCTCGGCAACCCGGTCGACCGGCGCCACCCGTGGAACCAGCACACCAACCCCCAGCCGCAGAAGCGCGACCTGGGCGACAAGTACAGCTGGGTCATGTCCCCCCGCTGGTTCGACGGCCAGGACTACCTCGCCCTCGACACCGGCGGCGGGCCGCTCGCCCGGCTCTGGGTCACCGCGCTGGCCGGCCTCGTCGACATCGGCTACATCCAGGCCACCGGCAAGAGCGTGAAGATCAACCTCCCCAAGACGGCGCTCAAGGGCCCGGTCGAGCTGGAGTGGCACGTCCCGCGCTGGAGCAACACCATCGAGCGCAACCGGGCGCGGACCTACTTCCAGGCGTACGCGGCGGCCTGCGCCCTGCACTTCGCCGAGAAGGCGCTCGTGGAGATCCGGGCCGGCCGTACCAAGACGTGGGAGAAGTTCGAGGTCCCGGAGGAGGGCGTCGGCTGCGGCTTCACCGAGGCCGTACGCGGGGTGCTCTCGCACCACATGGTGATCAGGGACGGCAAGATCGCCAACTACCACCCGTACCCGCCGACCCCCTGGAACGCGAGCCCGCGTGACTCCTACGGCACACCGGGGCCCTACGAGGACGCGGTGCAGGGCCAGCCGATCTTCGAGGAGAACGACCGGGAGAACTTCAAGGGCATCGACATCATGCGTACCGTCCGCAGCTTCGACCCCTGTCTGCCCTGCGGCGTGCACATGTATCTCGGTGAGGGCAAGAAACTGGAACTGCTGCACTCGCCCACGCAGTCCGCGGGCAGTGAGTGACATGGCAGACGTGCACGCCACGGCGGAGCGGCCCGCCGAGCAGCCCCCTCGATCCGAGGAGTGGCGGGCGACCGGGGAGCGGATCGACACCCTGGTCGCCGCCAGCGCGGCCGGCGGCGCCGTGGCGCGCGAGCGCAGCGAGGAACTGGTGCGGCTCGTCACCGACTTCTACGGCGCCGGCCTCGAACGCCTCCTCGACCTCGTCCACGAGGGCGGGCGGCTCGACGACGAGACCCTGGCCGCCATCGCCGCCGACGACTTGGTGGCCAGTGTGCTGCTGGTGCACGGACTGCACCCGTACAGCGTGGCGACCCGGGTGGAGAAGGCCCTGGAGAGCGTACGGCCGTATCTCGGCTCGCACGGCGGCGACGTGGAGTTGCTGGGTGTCACCGACGAAGGAGCCGTGAGACTGCGGCTGTTGGGCAGTTGTGACGGCTGCCCCTCCTCCTCCGCCACCCTGGAACTCGCCGTACGGGGCGCGGTCGAGGCCGCCGCCCCCGAGATCACCGCGGTCGAGGTCGAACCCGCCGAGGAGAGCGCCGCCGGCCCGCTGGTGCCGGTCGACGCCCTCTTCGCCCGGCTGCACGAGACGGAGCCCGCCGACGGCGACACGGGCGCCGTGTGGGAGGCGGTACCCGCCCTGCTCGCCCTGGAGTCCGGCGCGGTCGAACGCTTCACCGTCGGCGGACTGCCGGTCGTGGCCTGTCGGATCGGCCCCGACCTGTTCGCCTTCCGCGACCGCTGCGCCCGGTGCGAGCGCCCCATGGAGGGCGCCACGCTGGCCCGGCGGCTCGGGGGCGGCTCGGGCGACGGGGTGCTGCGCTGCTCCGCCTGCCGTGCGCACTACGACGTACGGCAGGCCGGCGCCTGCCTCGACGCGGAGGCCGAAGGGGCGCATCTGGACCCGTTGCCGCTGCTGGCGGACGGGGCGACCGTCTCCGTCGCCGTACCGGCGCGGGCCGTGGTCACGACATGAGCGCACCCCAGGGCAGCACCGCGCCGGTCGGCCGGGCCGTGTCCCCGGTCGCCGCGCTGCTGCGGGTCAGCCGCAACCGGCCGCGGCCGGCCGCCGGTGAGCGGTGCGAGATGTGCGCCGCGCCGATCGGCGACGACCATCAACACGTGGTGAATCTGGAGAGCCGGAGCCTGATGTGCGGCTGCCGGGCCTGCTACCTCCTCTTCACCGACGAGGGCGCCCAACTGCGCTACCGGGCGGTCCCCGACCGGTATCTGCGCTTCGACGGGCTCCCGTTGGACGCGCGCACCTGGGACGAGCTCCAGATCCCCGTGGGGCTCGCCTTCCTGTTCCGCAACTCCACGCAGGAGCGCACCATCGCGTTCTACCCCGGACCCGCCGGGGCCACCGAGTCCGAACTGCCCCTCGACGCCTGGGCGACCATCGTCGAGGCCAACCCCGAACTGGCCGTGCTGCGCCCGGACGTAGAAGCGCTCCTCGTCCGCCGCACCGTGACGGGCGGGGGCGGCGGCGGTCGCGAGACGGCCGCCTCCTGCCATCTGGTGCCGATCGACGCCTGCTACGAACTGGTCGGGCGGCTGCGCACCCTGTGGCGGGGCTTCGACGGCGGCCAGGAGGCGCACGCCGCGATGGACGCCTTCTTCGAGCACGTCGAGGGCCGCAGCCGGCCCGCGGACACCGTGCCGGCGACTGCCCCGGACACGGCGGCGACGACTGCGCCCGGCACCCCGGCCGGCGGCGGGACCTCATGACCGGCGCCGCCGCCCCCGGCCTGGAGTTCTCCGTACGGGACATCGTCGCGGAGCCGTACACCGCGACCCCCCAGCTGACGGCGAAGCTGCGGATCGAGGACGGCTCGGACGAGCGGATCCACGCGATCGTGCTGCGCTGCCAGGTCCGTATCGATCCCCAGCGCCGCCACTACGGGCCGGACGAACAGGACGCCCTGCGCGGCCTGTTCGGGGAGCGCGAGCGCTGGTCGGACACACTGCGGCCGTTCCAGTGGATGCAGTGCCACACCACCGTCCAGGGCTTCACCGGCTCCACCGAGGTCGACCTCGCGCTGCCCTGCACCTACGACTTCGACGTCATCGGCTCCCGCTATCTGCACGCGCTCGGGGACGGGACGGTGCCCATGAGCCTGCTCTTCTCGGGCACCGTCTTCACCAAGGGCGGCGGCAGCGGCGGCGGTTCGGGATTCGGCGTACGCCAGGTGCCCTGGGACTGCGAGGCGCGCTACCAGCTGCCGGTGGCCGTCTGGCGGCAGCTGATCGCCTGCCACTTCCCCAACTCCGGCTGGATCAGGCTCGATCACGACGTCATCGCCCGCTTCGCGGACTTCCGTGAGCGGCGCGGACTGATCAGCTGGGACGAGACGGTGACCACGGTGCTGGCGGACGCGCGGGCGCGCGCCGCGGCCGACGAGATCGGCGAGGTGGTCACATGACCCCCCTGACGCCCACCGCCCCGGCGGGCCTCGACCATGTCCGTACGATCGCCGACGCGGTGCTGTACGAGGGCTACCTCCTCTACCCGTACCGGGCCAGCTCGCACAAGAACCGGTCCCGCTGGCAGTTCGGGGTGCTGGGACCGCCCGACGCGGCGCCGGGCAGCTTCGCCGAGGACCCGGGCATGGAGACGCAGTGCCTGCTGACGGTTCCTGACGAGGCGTCGGCCGCCGGCGCGGAGGTGACCGTCCGGCTCCGATTCCTCCAGCTCCAGGTACGTGAGGTGCAGCGGCTCGACGAGGACGGCGGGCACACACCCGTCGCCGCCCTCGATGTCGCCGGTGTGCCCGTGCTGAGCTGGGACGAGGCCGTCGAGTGCGAACTCGACCTGGGCGCCGTCCCGTTGAAGGGCGACGGCGGCTCGACGGAGGAGGCGCACACCGTTGCGGGCGGTGAGGAGGCCGAGCCGCTGACCGACGCGCACGGAGTGGCGGTCGGCCGCGTCGTACGGCGCCGTGAACCGCTGACCGCCCGCGTCCGGACCCGTACGACACGCGACGACGGCTTCCTGCGGCTCTCGGTGTCGGTGGAGAACGAGCACCCCGGGACGGCCACCGACAAGGACGCCGCGATCCGCGCCTCGCTCATCGGCGCGCATCTGCTCCTCCAGGCCCACGGCGCCGAGTTCGTCTCCCTGCGCGAGCCCCCGGACGGGGCCGCGCCCGCCGCCGCCCGGTGCCGGCAGCGCAGATGCTGGCCGGTCCTCGCCGGGGCGAAGGGCTCCACGGACACCGTCCTGGGCGCGCCGATCATCCTCTACGACCACCCGGAGATCGCCGAGCAGAGCCCCGGCGCGCTCTTCGACTCCACGGAGATCGACGAGATCCTGACGCTCCGCGTGATGACGATGACGGAGGGGGAGAAGGCGGAGGCACGGGCCACCGACCCCCGGGCCCGGGAGATCATCGACCGCTGCGACACGATGTCGGCGAGCGACCTCCAACGTCTCCACGGCCTGCTCCGCGACCCGCACGGACCCGCGCCGGGAGACGGCGCCGACGCCGGAGACCCCCTCGCCGATCTGCGGGACGCCGAACCCCCGGCCTTCGACACCGGCGGCGCGCCCTGGTGGGACCCGGCCGCCGACGCCGCCGTGTCGCCCGCCTCCGACTCCGTCGTGATCGAGGGCGTCCCCGTCACCAAGGGCAGCCTCGTACGCGTCCACCCGTCCCGACGCGCCGACGCGCAGGACCTCTTCTTCGCCGGGCGGGTGGCACGGGTGACCGCCGTGCTCTCGGACGTCGACGGCGGCGTACACGTCGCCCTCGTCCTGGTCGACGACCCGGCGGCCGACCTGCACGACTGGTACGGCCGCTACTTCTACTTCGCCCCCGACGAACTGGAACCGCTGCCCGCCGGCGCCCCCGAAGGACCCCGTCCACCCGAACACCGGAAGGAGAACCCCTCGTGAGAACCATCGGAATGATCACCACGGGTGTGGCCGCCGCCATGGCGGCGGCAGCCGTCGCCGTCGGCGTGCGCTGGCTCCCCGACATCCGCAGATACGTCCGAATGCGCTCGATGTGAGCGCCGGAACGAGTGAGAGGAGCATCCGATGACCGATGCGGCACGTGGCCGGCACGACGAGGAGCCGCAGGAGGAGCGGGGCCCCAAGGGCTCGCGCGACACCGGATCGGACCAGCCGTCCGCCGGTCCCTCCGACCGCCCCTCCGGGCGCTCCGGCAAGAGGTCGGACACCTCCGTCAAACCCGGTGAGCCCATCGACCCGGACTCGCCGAACCTCCAGTCCGGCGGGAACTGACCCGACGTGCGCGGCGGGGTTCTCGTTGCCGGCATCGGCAATCTCTTTCTCGGCGACGACGGTTTCGGGCCGGAGGTCGTACGCCGGCTCGCCGGACCCGGAACGCCGCTTCCAGGCGGCGTCCGGGTCGTCGACTACGGCATCCGGGGCATGCACCTCGCGTACGACCTGCTCGACGGGTACGACGCGCTCGTGCTGGTCGACGCGTACGCGGGCGGCGGCGCGCCCGGCGAGCTGACCGTTCTGGAGGTCGGCCCGGACGACCTCGGGACGGGTGAATTCGACGCACACGGCATGAATCCGGTATCTGTCCTGGCAAATCTGGGCCAACTGGGCGGTACGCTTCCGCTCACCCACGTTGTGGGGTGCACCCCCGCCGACGTCGAGGAGGGCATCGGCCTCAGTGAGGCCGTCGCCGCCGCCGTACCCGAAGCGGTGGCGGAGGTGCGCGCGCTGGTCCGGCGGCTGCTTGTCGCCGGAGCCGCGCCGTCGTCGGCGGTGGACCCCGCGACGGCCGCCCCCGCTCCCGTACCCGCCCGGACCCGGAGGACCTGATCATGTGTCTCGGCATCCCCGGGCGAGTCGTGGAGATCGTCGAGGGGTACGCGGACCAGCTCGCCCTCGTCGACGTGGAGGGCGCCCGGCGCCGTATCAACGTCGGCATGCTCGACTCGGTCCCCGCCGCCGGCGACTGGGTACTGCTGCACATGGGTTTCGCCATGGAGATCATCGACGGGGCGAAGGCGGCCGAAGCGCTGTCGGGACTGCGGATGATGGGCAGCGGGGCCGATGAGCCGGCTGCCGCCGAAGCCCAACAGCCCCGGGTCCGGCGCCGGTTCGAGGTACGCGGAGTCGTCCAGGGCGTGGGCTTCCGCCCGTTCGTCTACGTCACCGCCGCCGAACTCGCGCTCACCGGATCGGTCGCCAACACCGGCTCCGGCGTGGTCGCCGAGGTGGAGGGCGACGCCGGAGCCGTGGCGGAGTTCGGCCGCCGGCTGCGGTCGGACCCGCCGCCGCTGGCCGTCGTGGAGTCCGTGACCGCGACCGACCGACCGGCCATAGGGGGAGCGGAGTTCGTCATCGCGGACTCCAGCGGCGCCGACCGGGTCCGCACCCTGGTCTCGCCGGACACCGCGATCTGCCGGGACTGTCTGGCCGAACTGCGGGACCCGGCCGACCGCCGTTACCGCCACCCCTTCATCACCTGCACCCACTGCGGGCCGCGCTTCACGATCGTCACCGGCATGCCCTACGACCGCGCGAAGACGACCATGGCCGCGTTCGAGATGTGCCACGACTGCCGCTCCGAGTACGGCGATCCGCGCGACCGCCGCTTCCACGCGCAGCCGATCGCCTGTCACGCCTGCGGTCCGCGCCTCGAACTCGTCGGCGCGGGCGGCGAGGTGGTCCGCCAGGGAGACCAGGCACTGCGTGCCGCGCGGAGGTTGCTCGCCGAGGGAAAGATCGTCGCGATCAAGGGACTGGGCGGCTACCACCTCGCCTGCGACGCCCGTGACCAGGCGGCCGTCACCGAACTGCGGCGCCGCAAGCACCGCGGCGGCAAACCCTTCGCCGTCATGGTGGCCGACCTCGGCGTCGCCGAGGAACTGGTGACGCTGACGGACGACGAGAGGGACCTCCTCACCGGCCCCCGGGCACCCATCGTGCTGCTCCCGCGCCGCACGTCGGCCACCGGCGCCGGTCTCGCGGACGCCGTGGCGCCCGGCAACCCGGACCTCGGCGTGCTCCTCCCGTACACCCCGCTGCATGTCCTCCTCCTCGGCGCCGACGACGACACCCCCGGCCCCGACGCCCTGGTGATGACCTCGGGCAACCGCTCCGGCGAGCCGATCGTCACCGACGACACGAAGGCCCTGACCGAACTCGCGCCGCTGGTGGACGCCTGGCTGCGGCACGACCGTCCCATCCAGGTGCCGTGCGACGACTCGGTCAGCCGCTTCGTCGCCGGGGCCGAGCTTCCCGTACGCAGATCGCGCGGGTACGCGCCGCTGCCCGTCGCGCTGCCCTTCGACATCCCGCCGCTGCTCGCCGCCGGCGCCGACCTCAAGAACACCTGCGCGCTCGGCGAGGGCGGCTACGCCTGGGTCAGCCAGCACATCGGCGACATGGACGACGTCTCCACGGCCGACGCGCTGACCCGCACGGCGGCCCATCTCGGGCTGCTGACCGGCGTCGAACCCGAACAGCTCGTGGCCGACGCCCACCCCGGCTACCGCTCCGGCGCATGGGCCCGCGCGCACGCCGGGGGCCGGACCGTGGTCACCGTGCAGCACCACCACGCGCACATCGCGTCCGTGCTGGGCGAGCACGGCGTCCGCCCCGGCGAGAGCGTCATCGGCTTCGCCTACGACGGCACGGGCCACGGCCCCGACGGTGCGGTGTGGGGCGGCGAGACGCTGATCGCCGACTACAAGTCCTACCGCAGGGCGGCGCACCTGGCGTACGTACCGCTCGCCGGCGGGGACGCGAGCGTGCGGCGGCCCTACCGGATGGCGCTCGCGCATCTGCGCGCCGCCGGGATCGCCTGGGACGAGAGGCTGCCGGCCGTGGCCGCGTGCCCGGTCAGGGAACGCGACGTGCTGGCGCACCAGTTCGCGACGGACTTCGGCTGTGTGCCGACGTCGAGCATGGGCCGGCTCTTCGACGCGGTGGCGTCACTGGCGGGCGTACGGCACGAGGTCGCGTACGAGGCGGAGGCGGCCGTCGCGCTGGAGGGCCTCGCCAGATCCGCGCAGGGCGAGGACCCCGGCCGTGCGTACGCCTTCGCCCTCGACGAGCCGACCACACCGGGCGCCGACGAGCCCGTGATCGCCGACCCCGGCCCGGTGATCCGCGCGGTGGTCGACGACCTACGTGCGGGAGTACCCCCGGAGCTGATCGCCCTCCGCTTCCACACGGCCGTCACCGCCCTCACCGTCGAACTCGCCGAGCTGTGCCGAAGCCGGACGGGGCTCGGCGTGGTCGCACTCGGGGGCGGGGTCTTCCAAAACGCCCTCCTGCTCGGATCAACCCAACAGGCCCTGCGGGCACGGGACTTCACCGTTCTGCGCCCCCGTCTGCTGCCGCCCAACGACGGCGGCATCTCCTTCGGCCAACTGCTGATCGCGGCGTCAGGCTGACCCCACGTCCGACCACACCATCCAGATCCAGAGAAGGAAGAGACTCCATGTGTCTGGCAGTCCCCGGGCGGGTGCTCAGCACGGCCGAGGTCGACGGCGCCCTGATGGCCCAGGTCGACTTCGGCGGCGTACGCAAGGAGGTCTGCCTCCAGTACATCCCCGACGCGGAGATCGGCGAGTACGTCGTGGTCCACGTCGGATTCGCCATCCAGCGGCTCGACGAGGAATCGGCCCTGCGGACCCTGGCGAACTTCGAACAACTCGGCCTTCTGGAGGAGGAGTTCGGCGACGGCTTCGAACTCGCGGCCAGACAGCGGGAATCAGTGGAAGGCATGGGCAAGTGAAGTACCTCGACGAGTTCAGCGACCCCGCACTCGCCAGGCGGCTGGTCGACCAGATCCACGCGGCCACCACCCGCCCCTGGGCCATGATGGAGGTCTGCGGCGGGCAGACGCACTCGATCATCCGGCACGGTATCGACCAACTGCTGCCCGACGGCGTCGAGATGATCCACGGGCCGGGCTGCCCGGTCTGTGTCACCCCGCTGGAGATCATCGACCGGGCACTGGCGATCGCCGCCCGCCCCGGTGTCATCTTCTGCTCCTTCGGCGACATGCTGAGGGTGCCGGGCAGCGGCCAGGACCTGTTCTCGGTGAAGAGCGCGGGCGGCGACGTACGCGTCGTCTACTCCCCGCTCGACGCGCTGAGACTGGCCCGCGACAACCCCGACAAGGAAGTCGTCTTCTTCGGCATCGGCTTCGAGACGACCGCCCCCGCCAACGCCATGACGGTCCATCAGGCCCGCCGGCTCGGCGTGCGGAACTTCTCGCTGCTCGTCTCGCACGTGCTCGTCCCGCCCGCGATCGCCGCCATCATGGAGTCCCCCACCTGCCGGGTGCAGGCCTTCCTCGCCGCCGGGCACGTGTGCAGCGTGATGGGGACCTCGCAGTACCCGCCGCTGGCACAGAAGTACCGGGTGCCCGTCGTCGTCACGGGATTCGAGCCGCTCGACATCCTCGAAGGCGTCCGACGCACGGTCCTCCAGCTCGAACAGGGCCGTCACGAGGTCGAGAACGCCTACCCCCGCGCCGTCCGCGCGGAGGGCAACCTCCCCGCCATGGAGATGCTGCGGGACGTCTTCGAGGTCACCGACCGGACCTGGCGCGGTATCGGCATGATCCCGGCCAGCGGATGGCGACTGTCGGAGAAGTACGCGGAGTTCGACGCCGAGCGCCGGTTCGACGTGGCCGGCATCCGTACCGCCGAGTCGTCGCTGTGCCGGTCGGGAGACGTACTCCAAGGACTGATCAAACCCCACGAGTGCGCCGCCTTCGGCAAGGAGTGCACCCCCAGGAACCCGCTCGGCGCCACGATGGTCTCCTCCGAGGGCGCCTGCGCCGCCTACTTCACCTACCGCCGGCTCGAACTGGTCGATGCGAAGTGACCGAGACGACGAACCACGCGCCCGACACGACGAACCACGTGCCCGCCCCGGCCAGCGCCCCCGCAGCCGCGCCGGCGACCTCTCCCGCAGGCAGTGACCTCGACTTCGAGGGCTGGTCCTGCCCCGTCCCCCTCCGCGCGACCCCGACCGTCGTCATGGGCCACGGCGGCGGCGGGGCGATGTCCGCCGAACTGGTCGAGCACCTCTTCCTCCCCGCGTACGGCTCGGCCGCCGCGCCCGAACTGGGCGACTCCGCCGTACTCACCGTCGGCGACAACACCCGACTCGCCTTCTCCACCGACTCGTTCGTGGTCCGGCCGATGTTCTTCCCCGGCGGCTCCATCGGGGACCTCGCCGTCAACGGAACGGTCAACGACCTCGCGATGTCCGGCGCCACACCGCTCTTCATGTCGTCCGCGTTCATCCTCCAGGAAGGCACCGCGCTCACCGAACTCGGCCGGATCGCCCAGGACATGGGAGCGGCGGCACGAGCGGCCGGGGTCAGCCTGGTCACCGGCGACACCAAGGTCGTCGACAGCGGCAGCGGCGACGGCGTCTACATCAACACCTCGGGGATCGGGCTGGTCCCGGCGGGCGTCGACATCGGCCCCCGTCGCGCCACGCCCGGGGACGCCGTGCTGATCAGCGGCGACATCGGGGTGCACGGCGTGGCGGTCATGAGCTGCCGCGACGGCCTGGACTTCGGTACGACCGTCGAGAGCGACACCGCGCCCCTGCACGGTCTCGTCGCCGCGATGCTCGCCACCGGCGTCGACGTCCACGTCCTGCGCGACCCCACGCGCGGTGGCGTCGCCGCCTCGCTGAACGAGATCGCCACCGCCTCCGGTGTCGGCGTCGAACTCGTCGAGCGCGACCTCCCCGTACCGGCCACCGTGCGCGACGCGTGCAGCCTGCTCGGGCTCGACCCGCTCCAGGTCGCCAACGAGGGCAAGCTGATCGCCATCGTCCCCGGTGACCGCGCCGACGAGATCCTCGCGGCCCTCCAGGCACACCCCCTGGGCACCGCCGCCCGCCGGATCGGCACCTGCGTACCCGACCACCCCGGCATGGTGGTGGCCAGGACCGGACTCGGCGGCTCCCGGGTGGTCCCCCTCCCCGTCGGCGAACAGCTCCCGAGGATCTGCTGAATGAGCGAGCGATGAGTGAGCGCGGCGCGATCCTCTTCGCGCGCTACGCCTACCCGCCCAACGAACTCGGCTACTGCGGCCCGGCGGACTCCGCCGCGCTGCTGCGCCCCGCGGACCCCGAGGGCATCGAGCGCGGTGCCCGCGAGTTCGAGGGCGCCTGGTGCTATCTCGAATTCCTCGCCGAGACGGCCGGCCTCGACGATCCGCTCGACGAACGGGTCGTCGAGGCGTACTGGATCGGCAACGACCTCCTGGACCTGGCCGACCCGGCGGCCCTGCTGGCCCGGATGCGCGACCGCTTCCGCGGCCAGCGGGGCGGGACCTGGCGCGACGCCGCCGACCGCGCCCTCGCGCACCACAGCTTCCAGGTCTTCGACGTCTACCCCTGGGCGGAGTTGCTGCGCGCGTCGGGCAACCCGACCGCGCTGTCGGTCCTCGACCGGTGCCGCATCCGTACGGGCGTGGTCCGTTCGGTCTCGGGCGAGTCGGCCACGGTCGAGTCCCGCCCGCTCGTCCGGACGGGAACGGCCCTGGCGCGGGGGCCGGCCCGCGAGGAGTCCGTGCGCTGGTCGACGGGAGGCCGCTCACTGATCGCCGGGCCCGCTCCCGGTGATCTGGTGGCGCTGCACTGGGACTGGGTGTGCGACGTGCTGACCGAGGCCCAGGCGGCACGCCTCGAATCGATCGAGGCGCGACGGCTCACGCTGCCGGAGCGCGTGCCCGCGACAGGGTGACGCCGAAGACGCCCACTACGCGAGGGCGTTGAGGGTGACCTTGGCCGCCTCGGCGATGAGGGCGTCGTCGGGCTCGGCGTCCTTGACGTCCCGGCGGGTCAGGACGGCGATGGCGATCGGGTCCGCCTTGGGCGGCCAGACGACGGCGATGTCGTTGCGTGTGCCGTACCCGCCGGTGCCGGTCTTGTCACCGACCTGCCAGCCCTTGGGGGTGCCCGCGCGGATGACCGTGTCACCGGTGGTGTTGCGCTTGAGCCAGTCCGTCAGCACGGCCCGCTTGTCGGTGGGCAGGGTGTCGCCGAGGACGTACGTACGCAGATCGGTGGCCAGCGCGCGGGCGGTGCTGGTGTCGCGGAGGTCGCCGGGGACCGCGTCGCTCAGCTCGACCTCGTAACGGTCGCACCGGGTGACGCGGTCGCCGATGGCGACAAGGGCCCTCTCCAGACCCTTGGGGCCGCCGAGTTCGTCGAAGAGCAGGTTCGCGGCGCCGTTGTCGCTGTAGCGGACGGCGGCGTCGCACAGCTCGCGCAGGGTCATACCCGTGGCGAGATGCCGCTCGGTGATCGGGGAATGCCCTTCGAGAGCTGTGCGGTCGTACCGCACCAGACGGTCGAGCGCCCTGAGGGTGTTCTTCTCCAGCATCACGGCGGCGAGCAGGGCCTTGCAGGTGGAGGCGTACGCGAAGCGCTCGTCGGGCCGGTGGGTGATGGTCCGGCCGCTGCCGGTGTCGATCGCGTAGACGCCGAGCCGGGCGTCGAACCTCTTCTCCAGCCCGGCGAACGCGCGCGCCGTTCCGGGATCGGCGGTGGACGGTCCGGACGGTGCCGGGCCCGACTTCGTGGGTGTGGAGCCCGAGCGGGACGGCGCCCCGTCGTCGGACGAGCCGCCGCCGCACCCGACGAGCGGGATCGTGGCGAGGCCGGTGAGGGTGGCGAGCACGGAACGGCGGGGGAGCGGGGTACGCGTACGGGTCGGCATACGGTGACGGATTTCCTCTCGGGGCGCGCTGGTCGGACGCTGCGGACGGAGGCGGGGAGCCTGTGGTGGTCCGTACCTCCTCCGACCCCGAGGAGACCAACGCCCGCCCGTTCACGTCCAAGACCGGTATCGCTCATGGATCCATCAAGAATCGATATGATCGCTGGTCGTGGACCTGATACGGCACCTGCAATGCTTTGTGGCTGTTGCGGAAGAGTTACATTTCGGCCGCGCCGCCCAGCGGCTCGGTGTCGCCCAGCCGCCCCTGTCGCAGCGCATCCAGCGGCTGGAGCGGGAGTTGGGCGTACGCCTCTTCGAACGCTCCAGCAGACAGGTCACGATCACCAAGGGAGGCGCGCTCCTCCTTGACGACGCGCGGCAGTTGCTTGCCCGGTCCGATGCGCTGATGGCCACGGCCCGCCGTATCCAGGAGGGCCACAGCGGGCTGCTGAGGGCCGCGCTGCCGCCCGACATCGCCGGGGAGACGGTGGCCGCGATCCTGGCCGGCTTCCAGGAGCGCGAAGGAGGCGTTGAGCTGGAACTGCACGAACTCCAGACGGCCGAGCAGCTCGCCCGGCTCGCCTCGCACGAACTGGACGTCGGACTCATCCACCACCCCTGCGACGTGTCCGGGCTGGAGCTGGGCCCCGTGCTGCGCCATGAACTCGGCGTCCTGCTGCCGCGCGACGCCCCGCAGGCGCGCCTCGAAACGGTCCCGCTCGCCGCGCTCACCGGACACGACCTGATCCTCTCCCCCCGCGCACACGCCCCGGCGGTCCACGACGACCTCCTCACCACCTGCGCGCGGCACGGCTACACCCCCACCGCCGTCCGCCACGGCCAGGGGCCGAGCTTCATACGCGGTCTGCTCCTGTCCGGCCGCGCCGTCGCCTTCGGCCCGCGCGACGCCCACCACGCAGGGGACCCGGACCTCAGCTGGCGCCCCCTCAGCGGGGCGCCGCTGGCCCGGCGTCACTCGGCCGCCTGGCCCAAAGGGCGGGGCGACGCCGCCGTACGAGCCTTCGCCGATACCGTCACCGATGCCCTGGGCCGTACCGCGGCCGGCCCCGACCTATCCACCGGCCCGCTGCATCTGCGCCCGGCGGCGGAGTACTGGATATGACCGAGCCCCCCGCCCGCACCCACCCACGCGACCGCATCCGCACCGCGTTCGCCGAAGCCGGAGTCACCGGCTGGCTGCACGCCGTGGACATCGACTCCGGCGCCCAGATCGACGTGGGCGCGGACCAGCCCGTGGTCACCGCGAGCGTCCACAAGCTTCCGCTGCTCGTCACACTCCATCAGCACGCCGAGGCGGGGAGGCTGGCCCTGACGGACCAGGCCGAGTCACCTGCCGAGGACCGTACGGCGGGGCCCACCGGACTCTCCGCGATGCTCGACCCGGCACGGCTCTCGCTGCGCGACGCGGCGTATCTGATGATGGCCGTCAGCGACAACACCGCAGCCGAACTCCTCCTGGAACGGGTCGGCCTGGACGCCGTCAACGACACCACCGCGGGGCTGGGGCTCACCCGTACACACGCTGTGCAGAGCTTCCGCGAGTTCCTCACCAGCATCAGGGAGGACGCCGGGCACGGCGGCCCCCAGGCCCTGGCCGATCCCCGGGTACTCGCCCGCCTGCGCGCCCTCGACCCGGCCCGGACCAACCGCAGCACGGCGCGTGACATGACCCGGCTGCTGGGCGCGATCTGGCGCGACGAGGCGTGCGGACCCGAGTACGGGGCGGCCGTCCGCCGCCTCCTCGGCCTCCAGGTATGGCCCCACCGGCTGGCATCGGGCTTTCCGTTCGACGAGGTGCATGTCGCGGGCAAGACGGGCAGCGCGCCGACCCTCCGCAACGAGGTGGGCGTCATCGAGTACCCCGACCGGGGCCGCTACGCCGTCGCGGTCTTCACGCGCGCGGCGAGCCCGGCCGCCGCGCTCCCTGCGGCGGACGCGGTCATCGGCACGGCGGCGCGCATCGCGATCGACGCGCTGCGCACTCCTGATCCACGTTCGACGGGCGGCGTCCGGGCACGGCCGGGCCGGTAGAACCGGACGAAGCGGACGGGTTCTTGTCGTCTACGCGGGGAGGTGTTCGCCGGTGCGGTAGTACTAGTCTCATCGGCGACGCTGGACGTCCGTCGTACGACTGGGAAGCACCGAGCGGGGCGGTTGTGGAAGAGCACCGAGCACAGGGTGATGCCGAGCGGGACGAGACGACCCTGAGCGACCGACTCGGCCGGCTGGAACAGATGGTCGCCGGAATGGCGGCGGAGGCGGGGCGCGCGGAACGGGAGCCGGCCGGGGGCGACCCGGAGCCTGCCCCCTCGGGGTCGGCGACGGTTGAGGCGGCTGCTGAGCCCGCCGGGCGGCCCGAGGCGGGTCCGCCCGGCGTGCCAGGCCCGGATGCCGGGCCCGAGGCGGAGCCCGCGACTCCGGCGGAGCGTGGCCGCTCGGCGGCGACGATTGAGACGGCGGCGGTACCTGCGGGCCCGCCCGGGGCCGCAGGTCCGGCGGAGCGTTGTCCCTCTGTGACTGCGGCGACTGTGCCCGCCGGGCCGCCGGAGGCGGTTCCGCCCGGCGCGTCGGCGCCGGTTGTCGCGGCCGAGCGCGAGCGTGGCCCCTCCGGGTCGGCGACGGTTGAGGCGGCGGCGGGGCCGCGACGGCCCGAGGCGGTTCCGCCTGGCGCGGCGGCGCCGGCCGTTGCGCCCGAGGGGGAGCGCGGCCCCTCCGGGGCGGAGAGTGCGGCTCTGCCCGTCGGCCCGTACGGGGCCGAGTCCGCCGGTCCGGCGCAGCCCCGCTCCTCCGTAACCGCGACGGTTGCGGCGGTTCCGCCCGGCGCTGCGGCGACCGAGCGGGAGTCCGATGACTCTGTCGCGGCGACGGTTGAGGCGGCGGGACCGCGACAGCCCGAGGCCGTTTCGCCCGGCGCGGCGGCGCCGGCTGTTGCGGCCGAGGGGGAGCGTGGCCCCTCCGGGGCGGCGACCGCGGAGAGTGCGGAGCCTGTTTCTGCGGAGCCCGGCTCCTCCGTGACCGCGATGGTCAACGTGGTGGCAGTGCCCGCCGGGCGGCCGGAGGCGGGTTCGCCCGGTGCGGCAGGCCCGGGTCCCTCCGCGACCGCGGCGGTCGCGGCGGCTGGTGTGCACGCTGGGGCATCAGAGGCGGGTTCGGCCGGCGTGGTGGCGGCCGAGCGGGAGTCCGGTGACTCTGTCGTGGCGACTGTGGAGGGGGTGGGTGCGCCCGCCGGGACCGGAACCTCCGTAACCGCGGCGATCGCGGCGGCGGCTGTGCCCGGTTCCTCCGGGAGGCCGACAGGCGAGACTGTCGCCGGGCCCGAGGTCGTACCCCCGCCCCCGCCCGGGACGTACGGTGACACCCATCAGCCTTCGCGGAAGCGGCTCGGGCGGAGGGGGTGGGTTCTTGCCGGGGCCGGGGTCTGTTGTGCCGTGGTGCTTGGTGGCGCGGTCATCGGTGGAGGCTCCGCGCCGCCCTGGCTGTCCATACCCGGGGTCGCCGAGAGCGACGGCCAGGATCCGGCGAACACCACGCCCCGCCCCGCGGATTCGGTCCCGGGCGCGCCCGAGGGCGGACCCGGCCGGAGCGGCGCGCCCGTACCGGGCGAGACCCCCCGGAGCGGGGTGGCCGCCGAGCCGTCGGCCGGCGCACGGTCCGGTGGCGGCGGTTCGGGGGAACCCGTCCCGACGGAGACCGGCGCCGTATCACCGTCCGCCACGTCCGGGAGTCCCAGCGCCTCGGAGAGCACCACCCCGCAGTCACCCAGCGCAGGCACGAGCAGCGCCGGTACCGGGACCGGGTCACCGACCCCGTCGGACGAGGCGAGCGAACCCCCGTCGGACGACCACGACCCGCTCGGCGGCCTTCTCGGCGGTCTGCTCGGCGACTGACCCCGGATCAGGCGCGGTACACGAGGAGTTCGGCCACCTCGTAGGACATCTCGCGCGTGGCCGGGTCCGGGCGCGGGTGGTAGCGGCCCGCGCAGACCGAGAGGTTCACGATCAGATAGGCCTGCCAGTTCCGGCCCACGCCCCTGCGATCGGCGAAGGCGTGGACGCCGTTGACGTACCAGTCGACCGAGCGCGCGCCGAGGCGGACCTCGAAGTCGACCCACGCGCCGGGCCGGATCGCCCGGTCGCGGTAGTAGCGCTGGCCGCCGTTCACACGGTTCGACAGCTCCAGGAGATCCGGGTTGTCCGGGTGGTACTCGAACACGTCGATCTCGTTGCCGCCGTCCAGCCAGGTCCAGATCGCCGGCCACGCGCCCATCTCGTGGGGGAGACGGACCCGGGCTTCGAGGGTGTCGCCCGTGCGGAGCATGAAGTCCTCGTGGCTGCCCTCCGTGGTCAACAGCCCCGTGTACCAGGTGCCTTGGGGTCTCCGGGTGGCGCGGAAGACACCGCTCCTGCTGTACGCCGGGTCAGCGGTGAGGTAGTCGAGTTTGTTGTCGTCCGGATTGGTCGGGCCGCCCCCCGGATAGGCCCAGGAGTGGCCGGCCACCCACTGGTCCTCCGACGAGAAGTCGGCCGTGAACACCCGCCGGCCACGGGGGGAGAAGGAGTTCGCGGACTCGTCCGCCGTATCTGGGGATTCGCACATGACGTCGACCGCCTCGATCTCGCACAGCACCGCCCCGCATCTGACATACGTACCTACGACGGCGGTCGACGAAACGCCATAAAATACCGCACACTTACTCGACTCAGTCCTGCCGGTCCAGAGGACGGAAACCCCGCTCCTCCGACCGGAACAGGAAGTACGGCCGCGAGTTCAGGTCCAGGACGTTCGTGCCGTCCGCCGAGAAACGCAGGGGCTTGGCGATCCCCCGGTACTCGCCGTACTCGGCGTCGAACAGGCGCTGCGCCACAGCCGCCGGTTCGATGTCGGCCGTTCCGCCCAGCTTGTCGAGGGTGCGGGCGACCAGCCCCACCGCGTCGTACGCCTCCGGGGACCAGCGTCCTGGTTCGGAGCGGTACTTCTCCCGGTGGGCGGTCCTGAAGGTGCCGGACACGGTGCCCGGGTCGGTGAACGGGGTGGCGAACACCCAGCCCCGGCCCGCGCCTCCGGCCCGCCGGAGGAAGACCGAGGTCATGCTGTGCCAGATGCCCAGGCGCGGCCCGGTGAAGTCCGCCTCGGCGAGCGCGCGGGCGCACAGCGCGGCGCGCTCGGGTGAGGTGCCGCCGAAGACGACGGCCTGCGCCCTGTCGGCCATGGCGTCGCGCACGGCGGCGGCGAAGTCGTCGCTGTCGCCCGCGACGGGGTGGACGCTGGTGATGCCCTCGTTCGGCGAGGTCCCTCTGAACGAGCTGGTGAGGGCGCGCCCCGCCGGGCCGGCGGCTCCGTCATCGATGACCGCCGTACGGTCGACGGGCGCCGCCGAGGTCAGATACGAGATCAGTTCCAGCCCGAGGAACGACTCGGGCCCCGGGTCACCCTCAGCGTGCTCACGTTCGGCCCGGACGCGCCGAGTTCGGCGCCGTCCGCCGAGATCAGCACCATCGCCGTGCGGGCCTCCTGGTAGACCGGGGCGGCGGCCAGCGCCGCGGCCGGTGTGCCGAGACCGAGGACCGCGCTCACCCCGGCCTCCGTGAGGCGCCGGGCCGCGTCCTCGGCGCGGGCCTTGTCACCCCGGTCGTCAAGGGTGTTGAGGGCGAGGCGGAAGGTGATGCCCGCGCGCTGGTTGTGCTGTTCGACCGCCAGCCGTGCCCCGCGCTCCTGCGCCACGCTGTCCGTCCTGCCCGGGCCGGTGAGGTCGGCCTGGAAGCCGAGCGTGTGCAGGGGAAGGCCGCCGTCCGAGCCGCCGCCGGTGCTTCCTCCTCCCGCCGTCAGATACGCGGTGACCCCGCCGCCGACGGCGGCCACGGAGGCCGCCGCGCCCCCCATCAGCAGGAAACGCCGCCGGCTCGGCTGCGGGGCGTCCCCCGGCCCCGGGGACGCCGGGGGCCCGGCGGCGGGGCTGTCGTCGCCCGTCCCTTCCCGCGGGGCCGGCCGTGCGGCCCGCCCGGGGGTGGGGACCTCCAGCGCCCGCGCCGAGCGTTCGGCGACGACGCGCAGCAGGGCGGGGGGCAGCCAGCCCTCCTCCCGGTCCTCGGCGAGATCGCGCGCGAGCGGGACCCGTGGGTCGTCGAGCGTGGCCGCGACCTCCCCGACCGTCGGCCGCTCCGCCGGATCCTTCGTCAGGCAGGCCCGGACCAATGCCTGTAGTTCGCGCGGCACTTCGGCCAGGTCGGGCTCCTCGTGCACGGTGCGGAAGAGGACACCCGCCGCGTTCCCGCCGCCGAACGGGCGCCGGCCGGAAGCCGCGTACGCCAGCACACAGCCCAGCGAGAAGACGTCGCTCGCCGGGCCGACCTCACCCGCCCGCGCCTGCGCCTGCTCGGGCGCCAGGAAACCGGGCGTACCGACGACGGCGTCGGGCGCGGTGAGCGCGGTGGCGCCCCCGGCGTACGCGATGCCGAAGTCGATGAGCCGGGGGCCGTCGAGGGCGAGGAGCACGTTGCCCGGTTTCACGTCGCGGTGCACAACTCCCGCGTCGTGTACGGCGGTCAGCGCCTCGGCCAGCCGGGACCCCAGGGTCCGTACGGCGGCGACCGGCAGCACCCCGAAGCCGTCGACGGCCTCCACCAGCGAGGGACCGGGCACGAACTCGGTGGCCAGCCACGGCTCCCGGGCCTCCGCGTCGGAGGCCACGACCGGCACGATCCAGCGCCCGGTCAGCCCCCGGACCGCCGTGACCTCGCGCCGGAACCGGGTACGGAAGGCGGGGTCCGCCGCGTGCCGGGCGTGGATCGTCTTGAGCGCGACGAGCGCGCCGCCTCCCGTACGGGCGAGATAGACGACGCCCATGCCACCCGCGCCGAGCCGGGCCAGCAGCCGGTGCCCGCCCACCTCCCCGGGGTCGTCGGCGGCCAGGGGGCGCATCAGACGTCGACCTTGCCCGCGTAGGAGTACCGGCCGCCCTTCACCTCGTACCGGAAGGCCTCGTAACTCTCCAGCCAGCGGTACTCCTTGTCGAAGGTGTAGGACCGGACGACGCCCTTGTACGGCTTCTTCAGCAGCAGGTCGAAGAGCTCCGCCTGGGTGGGTCGGCCGCCGGCCTCGGTGAGGCGGGTGATGACCATACGGGCCACGTCGTACGCCTCCGCGGCCCAGTACGGAGGCGGTGAACCGTACCGCTTCCGATACGCGGTGCTGAAGGCCCGGACCGGGGAGGCCGACGGGTCGATGTACGGCGCGAAGACCTGCCAGCCGTCGGCTGCGGGTCCCGCGGCGGTCAGGAACTCCTTGTCGGCCGCCGGATAGCCGAGCACCCGGGGACCGCCGAAGTCCGTGGCCGCGAGGGCGCGGGCCACGGCGGCGGCCCTGGCCGGGGTGCCCGTGAAGACGAAGCCGTCCGGCTTGTTCCCGACCATCTCGGCGACGACCCGCGTGAGGTCCTCCGCCAGCCGTGGAGCGACGCGCGGCTCGCCGGCGATCTTGAGTACGCCGAGATTCTGGAACATCGTGTTGCCGAGCTGCCAGGCGGGCATGCCGCCGCCGCGGTCGACCAGTACCCCCACCCGCTTCGCGCCCTGGGAGTGGAGGGAGAAGGCGGCGGTGGCCGGCAGGTGGGTGTAGGAGGGCACGGCCTGGAGGAAGTGGCGCGGGTCGGCGGTGCCGTACGGGCTCTGTGCCGACGACGCCGTGAGCTGGGGGATCCGCCGTTCGTCGTAGCCGCCGAGGCTCGCGCCGGTGGCCTCGTCACCCGTCGAGCCGATGACGGCGAGCAGATCGCGGTCGTCGGCGAGTTTACGTGCCACCTTGGCCGCGCGGGTCGGGTACACCGTCCAGGTCGGGTTCGTCGTGCACCGTGCGGTAGAGGAGGGCGTCCACGGCGCCGGTCCCGAAGGGCGGGCGCCCGGTGATCGCGTAGGCGAGAAGACAGCCGAGGGCGAAGACATCGCCGGCGGGCGAGGCGGGCCGCGCCCGCGCCTGCTCCGGAGCGAGGAAGCCGGGCGTCCCGATCACCATGCCGGCGGAGGTGAGGGCCGTCTCCTCGGTGGCATGGGCGATGCCGAAGTCGATGAGGCGCGGACCGTCGACCGTGAGCAGCACATTGCCGGGCTTGACGTCACGGTGCACAAGTCCCGCCTCGTGCACGGTGGTCAGGGCGCGGGCCAGCATCCGGCCGAGGACGCGCACACCGCGCGACGGCAGCGGACCGCACTCCGCGACGGCCTCGGCGAGCGAGGGGCCGGGCACGAAGGCGGTGGCCAGCCAGGGAGATGAGGCGTCCGGGTCGGCGCCGGTGACCGCCACGGCCCACGGGCTGTCCACACGCCGGGCGGCCGTGACCTCACGGCGGAAGCGTGCGCGGAACTCGGGCTGGTCCGCGTACTCGGGAAGGATGACTCCTCGAGGATCGTAGGCAGCAACGCGCCGCGGCCCCCGGCCGGTTGACGATCCCGTGGCAGAGCCGTACCTCATCTGTCACACACCCGTGCGAACGACGTCCGGGCACCGGGGACCGAACGCACCGGGCCCTCGTCGACAAGTACGGGGTGTGGCCGCGACCCCGCGGCCGTGGGAGGGATCCTTATGGAAACGGACGACGACGACCTGCTCGCGCGGTCGGCGCGTGACCCGGCCGCCTTCGAACCGCTGGTCGAGCGCCACGCCCATGTCCTGCACGGCTACTTGGCCCGCCGTGCGCCCGCCGTCGCCGACGACCTGCTGGCGGAGGTCTGGCTCCAGGCGTACACCAGCCGTACCACCTTCGACGCCAGCCGCGGCACCGCACGCACCTGGCTCTTCGGAGTGACCAGGAACGTGCTCGCCGCCTACTGGCGGCGCAGCGCGCCGGAACGGTCGGGAGCGGCCGGTCGCGAGGACCGTGCCGTCAGCGATCCGTGGCAGGCGGTGGACGAACGGCTGGACGCCGCCGCCGTCGCCCCCGCGATACGCAGCACCCTGGACGAACTCCCGCACGCCGAGCGCGAGTTGCTGCTCCTGGTGGCCTGGGAGCAGCTCACCCCGACCGAGGCGGCGGCCGTGATCGGCATCCCGGCCGGCACCGCCCGGTCCCGGCTGCACCGCGCCCGCACCCGGCTGCGCCAGGCACTCGAACCGGCCAACGCACTTCCCCGGACAGGAGACCCCGCATGACCAGGAACACCCGCCCCGAAGCACTTGGCCCCGACCCCGATTTCCTGGATTTCCCCGGCGCCGACACCCTGCTCGCGGCCGGGCGCGTGGAGCCGGCCGACGGGGCGGCCGTCGAGGCCGCCCGGAAGGCCGTACTCGACGCCGTGGCCCGGGACACGGCCAGCCCGTCTGCCGGACGTCGGCCCGGCCTGCGACGGCGCCGCTCCGTCGTGGCGGCGGTGGCCGTGGCCGCGGTCGCCGCGGGGATCTTCGTCCTGCCGGTGACCGGGATGGACGGCGCGCCGCCGGCCGCCAGCGCGAACGCGGCGTCCTTCCTGCGGGACGTCGCGGCCACGGCGGCGGAGAAGCCCGCCCCCAACGCCCGGTACTGGAAGGTGGAGAGGCGCTTCGTCGGCAACCGCGTCATCGGGGTGCCCGACGCGAAGCCGGTCACCGAGGACCAGACGATCTGGTTCAGCCGCACGTCCCTGGTCGTCAGCAACCCCGGGGGCGGGAAGTCGACCGTCTGCGACGGCGACTACTGCACCTTCCCCGCGGGGGGCCTCGGGCAGATGCACTGGTCGGTCGGAGGGAAGCGGATCACCTGGGACGGACTCGCCGCACTGCCCACCGATCCGAAGGCCTTGAGGGCCGAGCTCCTCGGCGGATCCACCGACAGCCGGGGTTCGGTCAACAGCCAGATCCTGGGCCTGCTCGGCACCGCGCCGGCGGGACCGCACCTGCGGGCGGCTCTCTTCGAAGTCCTCGCCGGTATGGACGGGGTGCGGCTCGTCGGACCGATGAAGGACCGCGAGGGCCGGAAGGGCACCGGCGTGGAGTGGAGGAGCCCGAAGGTGAAGCATGTCCTCATCGTGGATCCGGCCAGCAGCAAGTTGCTGGAGCACCGCAGGGACGGCAAGTACGGCCCGTCGACCGTGACCTTCCTGTCGACCGGCCCGGTGTCGGCACTCGACTGACGGCGCCGCCGATCCAGCGGGATGTGAACACCCCTAGCACCGCGTCGTGCTCCGCGCAACAGGTGACGGCCCCCTCGTGGGGGCCGGGTTGTGGAGCGGCGCCACATTCCGGCGCGGATCGCGCGCTCCTACTGTGACCGCACCCCACTCCGGCCACCGTCCTTCCTGAGGGCGGTGGCCGGTCCTCGTCGCCGGAGGTCACGTTGTCCCACGTACCGCCTTCCCGCCCGGATCAGCCGACACCCTCGCACCCACGACGACACGGCCGCGCGCGGCGCGTCCTCGCGCGTATCGCCGCCGCCCTCGCCCTCGCCACCGGAATCGCCCTGCTCCCGCCCGCGCCGCAGGCGCAGGCGGCGGTCGCCCTTGAACGGGTGACGAGTTTCGGGGCCAACCCCGGCGGCCTGAACATGTACGTATACCGGCCCTCGTCGCTGCCGGCGAACGCGCCCGTGGTCGTCGCGCTGCACGGCTGCACCCAGTCCGCCCAGATCTACGCCGACAACTCGGGTCTGACCACCTACGCGGACCGGCACGGCTTCCTGCTGGTCCTCGCCGAGACGACGACCACGAACAACGTGAACAAGTGCTTCAACTGGTTCCAGGCCGGGGACATCCGGCGCGGCCAGGGCGAGGCCGCCTCGATCCGGCAGATGGTCGCCCACGCCGTGTCGTCCTACGGCGCCGACGCCGGACGGGTCAATGTCACCGGACTGTCGGCCGGCGGTGCCATGACGGCCGTCATGCTCGCCGCGTACCCGGACGTCTTCGACGCCGGCGCGGTGATGGCCGGAATCCCCTACGAGTGCGCCACGGACGTCCTCGGGGCGTTCACCTGTATGAGCCCCGGCGCGGACCGTACGCCCACGGACTGGGCCCAGCGGGTACGGAACGCGCACCCCGGTTACGCCGGCCCCTGGCCGAAGGTCTCCGTGTGGCAGGGCGACAACGATCCCACCGTCGTCCCGAGGAACGCGGACGAACTGCGCGACCAGTGGACCCAGGTGCACGGTCTGGACCAGACGCCCGACCGCAGCTCCACCATCGGCCCCAACGGCACCCGCCGGGACGAGTATCTGGCCGGGGACGGCACCGTGGCCGTGGAGGTCAACCGGGTACCGAACATCGGTCACGGCACACCCGTCGACCCCGGGACCGGGCCCGAGCAGTGCGGCGCGACCGGCACCGCCAACTTCATCGACTCGATCTGCTCCAGCCACTGGGTCACCCGCTTCTTCGGACTCGACGCGTCCGCGCCCGACCCCGGTGATCTGCCCGCCCCGGCCGGACTGCGGTCCACGGGCGTGACGGGCTCCTCCGTCGCGCTGGCGTGGGAACCGGTGGCGGGAGCGACCGGTTACGCGGTCTACCGCGGCGGTACGCGGGTGGGCGGGCCGGCCGAGGCGCGGTACACCGACACCGGTCTGGGCGCGGGGACCACGCACGCGTACAGCGTGGCGGCGCACGGCGCGGACGGGGTCGAGGGCGCCCGCTCGGCGCAGGTCACGGCCACCACCACCGGGGCGACGGCGACCTGCTGGACGTCGAGCAACTACGAGCACGTACGGGCCGGACGGGCGACCACCAGCGCGGGATACGTGTACGCGAAGGGCTCGAACCAGAACATGGGGCTCAACAACACGTTCGTCGTCCGCACGCTGAAGGAGTCACCGACGGGTTATTACGTCCTCGCCGACGCTCGCTGCCCCTGACGGGCGGGTAGCGTCCCGCCGCCCCGTACGTGTCGCGTGTCGTGTCCTTGCAACGGAGTGATGAGCCATGCCAGTTGTCCCGCAGAACGTCCCACCCCGGCCGGCACGGCGCGCCCGGTCCGTGCGGTCCGTCAGGCGCGTGCGGTCCGCCGTCCGCCACCTGCGCGCCGTCTGCGTCGCCGTGGCGGCCCTGACGGTGGCGGTCCCGGCTTCCGCGGTCCCGGCCACGGCGGCCTCCGCCGCGGCCGGCGACCGGCCGCCGGGCCACTGCGCCAGGATGGACGCCCTGGACGTCCCCGGCGCCGAACACCAGCGGCCCGCCTGCCTCGATGAGTTGACCACCGCCGGAACCGTCGCCTCGGGCCACACCGACGAGGCCGACTGGTCGGGGCTGACGCCCAAGGACCTCGCCACCCCGAGCGGCGTACCGGGCATCCAGATCGACGGCTACTTCCCCGACTCCTCGACCACCAACACCACCCACGGCTGGAACCACGACTCGCAGTTCGTCATCCGGCTGCCGGACCGGTGGAACGGCGGGCTGGTCGTCGCCGGATCGCCCGGGGTCCGGGAGCAGTACGCCAACGACCGGGCCTTCGGCGACTGGGTGCTCGCGCGCGGCTACGCCTTCGCCGCCACCGACAAGGGCAACTCCGGCGCCGCGTTCCACCGCGACGGCTCGGCCCCCGGCGACGCCCTCGCCGAATGGAACAGCCGCGTCACCCAACTCGCCGTCGCGGCACGGAAGGTGACCACCCAGCGCTACCAGAGGCCGGTGGCCCGCACCCTCGCGATGGGCATGTCCAACGGCGGCTATCTGGTGCGCTGGCAGTTGGAGAACCACCCCGAGCTGTACGACGGCGGCGTCGACTGGGAGGGCACCCTCTGGCGTACCGAGGACCCCAACCCCCTCACCTTCCTGCCGCCCACCCTGCGCGCCTATCCCGTCTACGCGGCCGGCGGCGCGGGCGCCGGCGCCGCACACCGGGAGATCGTGAAAGCCGGGTTCCCGGCCGGGTCGGAGTTCCTCTGGCCGTACCACCACCAGTACTACTGGGATCTCACCCAGCGCATCTACCGCGAGGAACTGGACCCCGGGTACGACGGCGCCACCGAGGCCGGGACCCCCTTCTGCGCACCCGGAACACCCGCCTGCGACGCCGACTACGACTACGGCGCCCGGCCGGACTCCGTCCGCGAGGCGATCGCGAAGATCGGGCTGACCGGGCGGATCGGCAAACCGCTGATCAGCTTCCACGGCACGCTCGACGTACTGCTGCCCATCTCCAGGACCTCGGACGCGTACGCGCGGATGGTGCGCCACGAGGGCCGAGGCTCACTGCACCGCTACTACCGGGTCGAGGGCGGCACCCATGTCGACTCGCTCTTCGACACCTTCCCCGACCGGCTCCGCCCCCTGGTGCCGTGTCACCGCTCGGCCGTCACCGCGCTGGAGCGCTGGCTGGACGACGGCCGGCGCCCGCCGGCGAGCCGTACGCTGCCGATGCCCGAGGGGGCGGATCCGGCCGCGCTGCTCGACCGGTGCCCGCTCGGCCGGTGAGCACAAGGGTGTTACGCGGAGTGGCGAACCGCCGCTCTACGTAAGGAATGTGGTGGACAGGGACACCTGATCGCCATCCACTGTGGTGAACCGTCACATGGGATGTCCGGTCAGGTGTCTCTACCGTTCCGGCCATGAAGAGCCCAAGTCACGCAGGCGCCGACCCCTCCGCACCCCGCGCGGACGGCCCGGAGCTCAAGGGCCGCACCGCACTGGTGACCGGCGGCGGCAGCGGCATCGGACGGGCCTGCGCCGAGGCGCTCGCCCGGGCCGGGGCGCTGGTCCATATCGTCGACCGCGACGCCGACGCGGCCAAATCCGCCGCCGCCGACACCGGAGGCGTGAGCCACACCGTGGACCTCGCCGACACCGGAGCGATCGGCCGCCTCCCGGCAGCCGTCGACATCCTGGTCAACAACGCCGGGCTGCAACACGTCGCCCCCATCCAGGACTTCCCGCCCGACAGGTTCGAGCTGATCCAGAAGGTGATGCTGACCGCCCCGTTCCTGCTGATGCGGCACTGCCTCCCGCACATGTACGAGGGCGGCTGGGGCCGCGTGGTCAACATCTCCAGCATGCACGGACTGCGCGCCAGCGCCTTCAAGTCCGCCTACGTCGCCGCCAAGCACGGCCTGGAAGGGCTGAGCAAGGTGGCCGCTCTCGAAGGCGCGCCGCACGGAGTGACCAGCAACTGCGTCAACCCCGGTTATGTGCGCACTCCACTCGTGGAAGGGCAGATCGCCGCCCAGGCCACGGCCCACGGAATCCCCGAGGACGAGGTCGTCAGGGACGTACTGCTGGACCGTTCCGCGATCAAACGGCTGATCGAGCCGGAGGAGGTGGCCGCGGTGTGCCTCTGGCTCTGCGGCCCCGACACCGGTTACATCACCGGCTCCTCCCTGCCCGTCGACGGCGGGTGGGGCGCCGGCTGACCCGCGCCCGCGCCCGCACCCGCGCCCCGCGGCAGAGCCCGCTCCCGCTTCGATCCCCCTTCCCCGCTCCCGCTTCGCCCCACCCGCACCCCCGTCCCTGCCCGCCCAACGAAACGCGGTGACTTCACCATGAGCGTCCCCAGCTCCCCACAACCCCGCCGGGCCAACATCGGCCGCATCGTCGCGGCGAGCCTCGTCGGCACCACCATCGAGTGGTACGACTTCTTCCTCTACGGCTCCGCCGCCGCGCTGGTCTTCAACACCCTGTTCTTCCCCAGCAGCGACCCCCTCGTCGGCACGCTCCTCGCCTTCCTCACCTACGCCGTCGGCTTCGCCGCCCGTCCCCTCGGCGGCATCGTCTTCGGTCACTACGGGGACAAGGTCGGCCGCAAGAAACTGCTGGTGCTCAGCCTCCTGCTGATGGGCGGCGCCACCTTCGCCATGGGGCTGCTCCCCACCCACGCGACCATCGGCGTCGGCGCGCCGATCCTGCTGACCGTGCTGCGGCTCGTCCAGGGCTTCGCCCTCGGCGGCGAGTGGGGCGGCGCGATCCTGATCGTCTCCGAGCACGGCGGCGACAAGAGCCGCGGTTTCTGGGCCTCCTGGCCGCAGGCCGGCGCCCCCGGCGGCAACCTGCTGGCCACCGGTGTGCTCGCGCTGCTCGCCGCGGTCCAGTCCGACGAGGCGTTCCTCGCCTGGGGCTGGCGCGTCCCGTTCCTGCTCTCCGGGGTGCTGGTCATGATCGGCCTGTGGATACGTATCTCGGTCGAGGAGTCACCCGTCTTCCTCGACGCCCAGCGGAAGGCCGCGGAGGAGGCCGAGGAGGCGGCGCGCGCGGCCGGGACCGCTGCCAAGGGCGGCGCCCCCGCGGTCAAGGAGGAAGCCCCCGTCGTCCAGGTGTTCCGCAAGAGCTGGCGTGAGGTCCTGGTCGCGATCGGCACCCGCTTCGGCGAGAACGTCTCGTACTACATCCTCACCGCCTTCGTGCTCGTCTACGTCACCGTGCATCTGGAGCTGCCCAAGAGCGACGCCCTCAACGCGGTCCTGATCGGCTCGGCGGTGCACTTCGTCACCATCCCGATGTGGGGCGCGCTCTCCGACCGGCTGGGCCGCCGTCCGGTCACCCAGATCGGCGCGATCGGCATGGTGGGCTGGGCGTTCGCCTTCTTCGCGCTGCTGGACACCGAGTCGTTCCCGGTCATCGCCGTCGCGGTCACGGTCGGCCTGCTGTTCCACGGGGCGATGTACGGGCCGCAGGCCGCCTTCATCTCCGAGATGTTCGACACGAAGGTCCGCTACTCCGGCGCGTCGATGGGCTCCCAGCTCGCCTCGATCATCGGTGGCGCGCTCGCGCCGCTCATCGCCGTCGAACTGCTCAAGGACTACGACTCGTCCCTGCCGGTGTCCCTGTATCTCAGCGCCGCCGCGCTGGTCACCGTCGTCACCGTGTGGGTGGCCAAGGAGACCAGGGGCCGTGACCTGACCAGGGACGGACTGGTCGGTTCGCACCCGGCGCCCACCGGCGATCCCGGAGGCGCCGTGGAGACACGGGCACCCGGCGGAAGCCGCACCGAGAGCGCCCGGAGCGTCAAGGACTCGGCCCGGCTGGGCGGCTGACCCGCCCGCGCCCTCGGCCGTACCGGCGCCGCCGCACCCATGCCCACCCGGAGGTGACCACCGTATGCTCGCCGACGTGACAGCTCCAGGCACCCGGCACTCCGTGGCCGCCCTCCGCCGGCTGCTCGATCTGCTGGCGCAGGGCGCGCCCACGGAGGACTTCGCCCGCCCCGCCGCCGACGCCCGCGAGGCCGGCGTGCGGGGCGGGGAACTGGCCGCGATCACCGAGGCGACCGATGTCGCCCTGCGTATCAGACGGACCCTCAGCCAGCACCGGCGCCGTGAGGCGCAGCTCACCGCGCTCTTCGACACCGCGAGCGACCTGGCCGCGCTCAGGGACCTGGACGCGGTGCTGCGGGCGATCGTCCACCGGGCCAAGCTGCTGCTCGGCACGGACGTCACCTATCTGTCCCTGAACGACGAGGCCGCAGGCGACACCTATATGCGGGTGACCGACGGGTCCGTGGCCGCCGCGTTCCAGCAGGTGCGCCTCGGGATGGGCGAGGGCCTCGGCGGGCTGGTCGCGCAGACCGCCCGCCCGTACGCCACCGGCGACTACCAGCGCGACACCCGCTTCCACCACACCGCCACCATCGACAGCGCCGTACTCGACGAGGGCCTGCGCGCGATCCTCGGTGTGCCGCTGCGCGTGGGCGCCCGGATCATCGGGGTGCTGTACGCGGCCGACCGCGCGCCCCGTGAGTTCGCCGCCGAGGAGGTGGCCCTGCTCTCCTCGCTGGCCGACCACGCCGCCATCGCCATCGACGGCGCGCGACTTCTGGAGGAGACCCGGGCCGCGCTGGTCGACCTCAACTCGGCGTCGGAGACGATCAGAACGCACAGCGGCCAGATGCGCCGCGCCGAGCAGGCGCACGACCAGCTCACCGACCTCGTCCTGCGGGGCGGCGGAGCCGACGACGTCGCCGAGGCCATCGCCGACATCCTGGACGGCGGGATCCTCATCCATGACGCGGACGGCGCCGAACTCGCCCGCGCCCGCGCCGAGTCGCTGGCTCCACCGGCCCCCGCCGTCGCCGCCTCCAGGGCCAGCGGGCGGGCGGTCCCGCTGAACGGCACCTGGGTCTGCGCGGTCCTCGCCGGTCCCGAACTCCTCGGCAGCATCGCCCTCACCGGGCGCGCGGACCTCGCGGACGTCGACCGGCTCCTGTTCGAACGCGCCGGGGTCGTCACGGCGCTGCTTCTGCTGCTGCGCCGCTCGGTCGCCGAGGCCGAGGACCGGGTACGCGGTGAACTGCTGGGCGACCTGCTCTCGCGCTCCGGCGATCCGGGCGCGCTCTCCGCGCGGGCACGGCGGCTGGGCGTCAATCTGACCCGCGGACACTGTGTGTTCGTCGCGGACGGCGAGAAGGCGGACCGGCACCGACTGCTGGCCGTGGCCGCCCGGCACGCGGGGGCCGGAAAGGGCCTGGCCGGTATCCATCAGGGACAGGTGGTGCTGGTCGCGCCGACCGACACCCCGGGGCCCAGCGCGCGCAGGCTCGCCGCCGAACTCGGCCAGGCGGTCGGCTCCCCGGTCACCGTCGGCGCCGCGGGGCCGGCCGCCGGTCCGGCCGAACTGCCCACCGCCCACACCGAGGCGTCCCGCTGCCTCTCGGCGCTGCGCGCCCTGGGCCACACCGGGCACGGCGGGGCGACCGACGACCTCGGCTTCGTGGGCGTCCTGCTGGGGGACCGGTCGGACCTGGGCGGTTACGTACGCGCCACACTCGGCCCCGTACTCGACTACGACACCGAGCGCGGCACCGACCTGGTGGGGACGCTCGACGCGTACTTCGCCGAGGGGGCGAGCCTCACCCGGACCAAGACCGCCCTGCACGTCCATGTGAACACGGTGGTGCAGCGGCTGGAGCGGGTCGGCCGGCTGCTCGGCCAGGACTGGAACTCCCCGGCCCGCTCCCTGGAGATCCAACTGGCCCTGCGGCTGCACGGGTTGACGGGCGGGCCGCGTCCGGCGCCGTACGACGTCGATCGCCGGACGGGCTGAACTCCGCCCGTCCGGCGATCGATGGGTCGAACGGCCGTCGGGGACCGGCCTCTCAGCGGGCCGGCCCCAACTGACCAGGGGTCAGCGGACCTTGACGAAGACCGGGTTCGAGTAGAACCAGAGGTCGTCCCACGGGCTCTCCAGGCCGTCCGCGAGCGGCTCGGCCTCGTCCGTGCTGGTACCGCGGACACGGGCGTACATGTCGCCGTCCACGTCGCGCAGGGTGTGCTTGATGACGTACTCGTCGCCCTGCTTGCGCCAGTCGCGCTTGCCGAACCGCGCCACGACCTTGGTGGTCGGGTTGGTGTCGGAGTCGCGGTCGTCGCTCTTGCCCGTGATCCTGCCGGTGATCAGGTCGACCCGGCGCACCTCGGGACGGTCGCCGTTGGCGTTCTTGCCGTCCAGCGGGCGGAAGCGGATCTCGATCTCGACGTCCGTACGGCCCCGGTTGTCGATCGTGATCGACTCACCGACGGCGGCCTCGTTGCCACGGTTGCGCGCCGTGACGTCCAGGGTGCGGATGAGGTCGCCGGTGCCGACCCAGATACGGCCGTTGCGCAGACCGTCCATGATGTCGGCGTAGTCCTGACGCGCCAGCACGTGCGTCTTGCTGTACTCGCCCGGCCAGAAGTCGGAGCCGCCGCGGGTCCAGTGCACGTGCGAGTCGGACGTCGCGGTGATCCACCAGCGCCGGCCCTCGCCGAGCAGCGCGTCCCACAGACCGCCGACGCGGGCCGTCATCTGGTCGAAGCCGCCGTGCGTGGGGTAGTTGCCGTACCCGCCGCGGTCGCCGCCGTTGAGCGGACCGGCCTGGTGGCCGGGGGCACCCTCGAAGCCGACGTAGATGTCGGGGGCGGCGTCGTTGCCGTTGCGGAACTCGCGGGGCGTGTCCTGACCGTAGACGCCGAGGCCCGGCGCGGAGCGCGAGGCGTGGTGGGCGATGACCAGCGGCTTGCGGCGCATGTCCTTCGCCGCCTTCAGGAACTCCACCATCTTGGCCTCGGTGTCACGGCCCGGGTCGGCGGGGAACGGGTCGAGCTTGGCGAAGCGCGACTCCAGCTCGAAGAGCTGCTGCGCCTCGTCGGTGTGGTGCGGGATCATCAGCGTGTGGTGGTCGAGCGCGGGGGCGTCGAACTCCATGCCCCAGAACTGGAGCACCTCGGGGACGAGCGCACGCGAGCGCAGCAGGTCGGGGTAGGCCTGCTCCAGGTTGACCTTCGAGTGGGTCGGGCCACCGTGGTCCGTGCACATGGCCCAGCTGAGGCCGAAGTTCTTGGCCATGATCGCGTTGGTCACGATCGGGTAGACGGCGTCGCCGCCCTTCTGGAACACGGGCGGGTTCTTCGTCGTGTCGAACGAACCGCTGTACTCCGAGTGCACGTGGTGGTCGCCGGCGCGCCAGGAGCGTCTGCGGGAGTCACCGGAGTGGCCGGACTTGCGATCGTCGTCCTCGTCGTTGCCGAAGGCGACACCGGCGCCGACGATGGGGGCAGCCGCGGCGAGGGTCGCGCCGACGCCTGCGAACTTGACGAGCCGACGCCGGGAGAGGGCCGAGCGCTCGGGGTCTTCGGTGTTCTTGTCCTTCACGGTGTGAAGCCTTTCGTTCAACTTCGGCGCGGGGGGTGCCAACCACTGAGTTTCGGAGATCAAACCGAACGCCCGGTGAACACAGGCGGGGTCCATCGAGAACAACGAACACTGCCCCCTACACCGACCGCCGGACCCCTCCGTGCCGCAGGTCGCGCGGCGTGTCGCGCGGGCCCCTCCGTCCCCCTCTGTCAGGCCTCCAGCAGCGGCAGCAGCGCGTCCGGTCGCATCGGCACCTCGCGCAGCCGGACCCCTGTCGCGTGCCGCACCGCGTTGCCGATCGCCGCCGCCGACCCGACCATGCCGATCTCGCCGATGCCCTTGCTGCCCATCGGGTTGAGGTGCCGGTCGTCCTCGTCGATCCAGTACGCCTCCATGGAACGCACGTCCGCGTGGGCGGGAACGTGGTACGAGGCGAGATCGCGCTCCACGAAGTCGCCCGCGACCGGGTCGATCGTCGCTCCCTCCATCAGCGCCATGCCCAGCCCCATCGTCATCGCGCCGATGAACTGGGAGCGCGCCGTACGGGGGTTGAGGATCCGCCCGGCGGCGAAGACCCCCAGCATCCGGCGGACCCGGATCTCCGCCGTGTCCCGGTCCACCTGGACCTCGACGAAGTGCGCGCCGTAGGCGTGGCGGGCGAACTCCGTCCCGGCCCGCACGTCCTCGGTGGTGTCGGCGCTCGCGGACAGCCCCTCGGGAGGCACGGCGCCGCCCACCGCGTCGATACGCGCCCGCAGCGCCCGGCACGCCTTGTCGACGGACCAGCCCCACGAGCCGGTACCGGAGGAACCGCCCGCCAGCGGTGCCCGGGGCAGATCGCTGTCGCCGATCTCGATCCGGACCCGGTCCAGGGGCGCCCGGAGCGCGTCCGCGCCGATCTGGGCGAGCACGGTGCGGGCTCCCGTACCGATGTCCGTGGCGTTGATCCGTACCAGGAAACCGCCGTCCGCGTCCGCGCGCGCCTCGGCCGTGGAGGGCGAGATGATCACCGGGTACGAGGCGGCAGCGACACCGCTGCCGACCAGGAACCGGCCCTCCCTCCGCAGCCCGGCACGCGGATCGCGGTCGCGCCAGCCGAACCGCCGGGCCCCCTCGCGCAGACACTCCACCAGATGACGGCTGCTGTAGGCGCGGCCCGAGTCGGGCTCGTGCGACGGTTCGTTGCGCACCCGCAGCTCCACCGGGTCCACACCGGCGAGGACGGCCAGCTCGTCCATCGCAGACTCCAGCGCGTACATGCCGGACGCCTCGCCGGGCGCGCGCATCCACGACGGTGTCGGCACGTCGAGCGCTGTGACGCGATGGACGGTGCGGCTGTGCGGAGAGGTGTACATGGTGCGGGCGGGTGTCGCGGCCTGCTCCACGAACTCCTTGACCGTGGAGGTGTACGAGACCACCTCGTGCGCGAGGGCGCTGATCACCCCGTCCCGGTTCGCGCCGAGCCGTACCCGCTGGATGGTCGGCGGCCGGTGCCCCACGACCGCCGGGAGCTGGGAGCGGTGCAGCACGAGCTTGACGGGGCGTCCGACATACCGGGCCGCCATCGTGGCCAGCACCGGCTGCGGGCGCGGTGTGCCCTTGGACCCGAACCCGCCGCCCACGTGTTCGCTGACGACGGTGACCTGGGCCGGATCGAGTGCGAAGAGCGCGGCCAGCGTCTCGCGCACGGTGGTCGATCCCTGGCTGGAGTCGTACACGGTCAGCCGCCCGTCGTGCCAGTGGGCGACGGCGGCGTGCGGCTCCATGGCGTGGTTGTGCATCGGGTCCATGGAGTACGTGGCATCGAGGGTGACCGGGGCGGCTTCGTACACGGCGTCGAAGTCTCCGCGCTCCCGGGTGCCGGGATGACCGCCGTTCGCCATCTCCGCGGCGTAGAGGCCGGGGTGGTCGGGGGTGAGGACGACGTCGTGGTCCTCCGTCACGTACGAGACCCGCACGGCGTCCGCCGTCGCCCGCGCCGCCTCCAGTGTCTCGGCCACGGCGACCGCGACGATCCAGCCCCGGTGCGGCACCCGGTCGTCGCGCAGCACACCGAGCGTGGCGTCCGCCGGGTCGCTGATCCGCGGCGCGTTCTCATGGGTCAGTACGGCGACGGCCCCGGGTTCCGCCAGGGCGGCCGCCGTGTCGAAGGAGACGGTCCGGCCCCGGGCCACGGTGGCGGGCACCGGCCACGCGTAGAGGCAGCCGGGCGGAGTGTGCTCCGCCGAGTAGCGGGCGGCGCCCCGGACCTTGGCCAGGCCTTCGATCCGGACGGCGGCCGCGCCCAGGGCGCGCTCCCGGCTGGTCGTCATCGGTCTCCTCGGCGGGGATCGGTGTGGTCGGTGGCGCTCGCGGTGGGGTCGGCCAGCTCGGTGAGCAGCCGGACTGCCAGGTTGCGGGCCATGGGGATCTTGAAGCCGTTGTCCCGCAGGGGCCGGGCGGCGGCCAGTTCGGCCTCGACCGCGCGCCCGAACGAGTCGGGCGTGGCCGGTTCGCCGCGCAGGGTGGCCTCCGCGGTGGTGGCCCGCCAGGGCTTGTGGGCCAGCCCGCCGAAGGCGATCCGTACGTCGCCCACGACACCGTCCCGTACGTCGAGCAGCACCGCGGCCGAGGCCAGCGCGAAGGCGTACGAGGCGCGGTCCCTGGCCTTGCGGTAGGCGGACGGCAGATCGGCGGTGGACGCCGGGAGCCGGACACCGGTGACGAGTTCGCCCGGCCGGATCACGGTGTCCCTCTCGGGGTGCTCGCCGGGCAGCCGGTGGAAGTCGGTGAGCGCCACGGTCCGTTCGCCGTCCGGACCCAGCAGCAGGACGTCCGCGTCGAGCGCGGCGAGGGCGACCGCCATGTCGGAGGGGTGTGTCGCCACGCACGCCTCGGAGTGCCCCAGCACCGCGAGATCCCGGTGGGCGCCCTCCCTCGCGGGACAACCGGAGCCGGGTTCACGCTTGTTGCAGGGCTTGGTGACGTCCTGGAAGTACGTACAGCGGGTGCGCTGGAGCAGATTGCCGCCGGTGGTGGCGGAGTTGCGCAACTGTCCCGACGCCCCCGCGAGCAGCGCTTGCGACAGCACCGGGTAGCGGGTGCGGACGGCCGGGTCGGCGGCCAGGTCGCTGTTGCGCACGGTGGCGCCGATGAGCAGTCCGCCGTCGGCGGTGACCTCGACGTGGTCGAGCGGCAGCCGGGCGACGTCGACCAGCCGGCCGGGGGTCTCGACGCCGAGCTTCATCAGGTCGACGAGATTGGTGCCGCCGCCGAGGAAGCGGGCGTCCGTGTCGCGCGCGAGGAGGGCGACGGCCTGCGCCGGGTCGGTGGCGCGCTCGTAGGTGAAGGACTTCACGAGGTCACGCCCGCCCTGCTCGTGCCGCCGGTCCAGGTCCTGCCGCTCGTCCCGCCGGTGCCGACCGTCGTGCTCGGTCGTGCCCCCGTACCCGCGACGTCCTGGACGGCGGCGAGGATGTTCGGGTACGCGGCGCAGCGGCAGATGTTGCCGCTCATCCGTTCGCGGATCTCGTCGGCGGTCAGCGGGACCGGTTCGCCAGGCGGCGGGCCGTCGGCGCCGGTGACGTGGGACGGATGCCCGCCGGCCGCCTCGGCGATGACGCCGACCGCCGAGCAGATCTGGCCGGGTGTGCAGTAGCCGCACTGGAAGCCGTCGTGGTCGAGGAACGCCTGCTGGAGCGGGTGCGGCCGGTCGGGCGCGTCCGCGCCCCCGGAGAGGCCCTCGATCGTGGTGATACGGGCGCCGCTCTGCGCGACGGCCAGCAGAAGGCAGCTGTTGGCGCGCCGGCCGTCCACGAGGACGGTGCAGGCACCGCACTGGCCCTGGTCGCAGCCCTTCTTGGGGCCGGTGATGTCGAGGTGCTCGCGCAGCGCGTCGAGCACCGTGGTGCGGTTGTCGAGGGTCAGCCGGTGCGGGGTTCCGTTGACATGGAGCATCACTTCGGAGGTGTGCGGCATCACCGTCGGGTATCCCTCGGGCATACCGGGCAAACGGGCCTCGCCGGGGACCACCCGATCGGCTCCGGCCCGGTGGGGCGACGCTTGGACCGGTGGGGCCTCTTGGACCGGGGGCCCGGCGGGGGCGGTGCCCGGACCCTACCGCCGGCCGTCGTCCCGTGCCGCGAGCCGGACCTTGATGCGCTTGCCGACGGGCTCGCGCCGGACGTCGTACCCCTCGCAGAGCGCGATGACGATCTCCAGCCCGTGCTGTCCGATGCGGCCGGGCTCGGCGGCCCGCGGCACCGGCAGTGTGGAGTCGGTGTCCCACACCGTGATCTCCACGACGTCCCCGTCGAAGACGAGGTCGAGGAGGCAGGGCCCGGGCGCGTACTTGTACGCGTTGGTCACCAGCTCACTGACGACCAGCTGCGCCGTGTCGATCACCCGCGACGGCACCGTCCGGTCCCGATCGGTCCGTACGCCCGAGAGGAAGCCGGCCGTGAAGCGGCGTGCCTCCCCGATCATCCCCGAGTCCCCGTCGAACACGGCGCCCCTGCTGAGCACCTCGCCCGTGGTGGGACATCGGTCCTCGGTCTTCTCCAACCACCTGTCCATAGCTTCGATCCGTTCCCCCGTGGCGGCCTTGACGGCCGGCTCTTCCTCTGTTCATCTCACCGCCTGCCCCGCTTCAGCCACTTCAGTCCCAAGGGTGGGCAACGAACCGTACGAGCCTGGTCGATAACGGGACCGACAGTCGCGCGGTGTTATAGATTTTGATCCACTTTTCAGTCCCGAACAGCAGGAGGAGATCGTGGGCGTTTCCCTGGGCAAGGGTGGCAACGTTTCGCTGAGCAAGGAGGCTCCCGGCCTGACCGCGGTGCTCGTCGGCCTCGGCTGGGACGCGCGCAGCACGACCGGCGCCGACTTCGACCTCGACGCGAGCGCGTTGCTGGTGAACAGCGCCGGCCGGGTGCTCTCCGACCAGCACTTCATCTTCTACAACAACCTGACGAGCCCCGACGGTTCGGTCGAGCACACCGGTGACAACCTCACCGGTGAGGGCGAGGGCGACGACGAGTCGCTGAAGGTCAACCTCGCCGGTGTCCCCGCCGACGTCGACAAGATCGTCTTCCCGGTCTCCATCCACGAGGCGGGCGCCCGCGGCCAGAGCTTCGGCCAGGTCCGCAACGCCTTCATCCGCGTCGTGAACCAGGCCGGCGGCGCCGAACTCGCGCGCTACGACCTCACGGAGGACGCCTCCACCGAGACCGCGATGGTCTTCGGCGAGCTCTACCGGCACGGCGCGGAGTGGAAGTTCCGCGCCGTCGGCCAGGGTTACGCCTCCGGGCTGGCCGGTATTGCGGCCGACTTCGGCGTCAACGTCTGACACAGGCACGACGCACGCGGGAAGCGGGGACGGGTTCGGGAGTACGCGCTCACGGGCGTGCTCCGGACCGAGAGGTACGAGCACGAGCGGGACGGCGGGGGACGAGGACCAGGTCCGCCGCCGTCCGGCTTGAACAGCCCTGATCGGCGGTCTCATTGACAGCCCGTCATGTCACCGCGAACATCCACCCTGCGTGTGTGCATGACAACGGTGTCGATGGGGAGGCCGCATGAGTTCGGACGAGCGACGGCAGGGACCGGCACGACGACACGTCCTGCGGGCCGGAGCCGTGGCCGGACTGGCGGCGGCGGGTATGGCGGCCGCCGGGGCGCCCGCCCTCGCGGCGCCCGTTTCCGCCGGGACCGTCCCCGCCGGGCCTGGACGCACGGGCACCGGTCGCCCCCGGATCGAGTTCGGCGGATCCGACGCCCACGAGGCGCTGCTGGGCGGGGCCTACCGCGCGGCGCTCGACAATCTCCTCGACATCAACACCGTCCCCTACGACCCGGCCGAGTACAACCAGACCGGCCTGATGACCGACCCGCCCGGCGTCTTCGTCCGGGCCGGCGGCGGCTACGAACAGCCCTGGACCCGCGACGCCTCGGTCAACTCCTGGAACGCCGCGAGCCTGTTGTCCCCCGACGTGGCCCGCAACACGCTGTGGTCGGTCTGCCGCCGGCAGGACGACGGCGGGCTCGTCGTGCAGCAGGACAACCAGTGGTGGGACCAGATCATCTGGGCGATCGCCGCCCGGAGCCACTATCTGACCACCGGGGACCGCGCGTTCGTCACCGACGCGTACCAGGCCGCCCTCACGACCCTGCACCTGGGCCGGGAACGGCACTTCAACGAGGAGTACGGCCTCTTCGAGGGCCCCGCCTTCATGCAGGACGGCATCGCCGGTTACCCGAGCCCGCCGTACGACCCGGAGAACGGCTCCTCCTTCGTCCTCGACCACCCGGACACGGACACCCTGATGTGTCTGTCGACCAACTGCCTCCACCACGCGGCGTATCTGGCCTGCGCGGACATGGCCGAGGCGGTGGGCGACAGATCCGCGGCCGGTCAACTGCGCGGCGAGGCGGCCCGGTTGCGCACCGCGATCGACACGCGCCTCTGGCGGCCCGAGGCCGGCAGTTACGGCTACTTCATCCATGGCTCCGGCGAGCGGGTCGGGCAACTGGAGACGTACCAGGAGGGGAACGGGCTCGCCTTCGCCGTGCTGTGCGGGGTCGCCTCCCGGAGCCGGACACGCGAGCTGCTCCGCACCACCCACCGCCAGCCGCGCGGGGTGGTCAACGTGTACCCGCACTTCTCGGGCTTCGACGACGAGCGGCCGGGCCGCCACAACGTGATCGTCTGGCCCATGACGGTCGGTATGTGGGGGCACGCGGCGGCGGTCGGCGGGCGGGTCGACCTGTTCGGACAGGCGGCGGTCGACATCGCCACCCTCCAGCGGCCCGACGGCCATTTCTGGGAGATCTACAACGCCAGGACCGGCGCCGTGGACGGTGGCTGGCAGAACGAACGGCAGTGGGAGTCCGAGCCGGACCAGACCTGGTCGGCCACCGGGTATCTCCGGCTGATCCACCAGGGCCTGTTCGGAATGCGCTTCGAACGGGACGGACTGCGCCTCACCCCGAGCCTGCCCCCGGGGTGGGGCCCGGTGACGCTCCGCGACCTGCCCTACCGGAACATGACGCTGGACATCACACTCACCGGTTCCGGCAATCGCCCGGTATCCACAACACTGAACGGCCGCCGCACCACCACGATCCCACCCACCCTGCGGGGCCGCCACCAGGTCGGTGTCCACCTGGCGTAAGGCGGCGGGTCCACGGTCGGTCACCTGCGATCCGGCGCGGCCACCGGCGGTTCTGCATGGCCACGGTTGGTCTGGCACGGTGACCTGCGGTCCGGTACGGCCACCTTTGGTCTGGCGCGGTCACCGGTGGCCCGCATGGGCGCCTGCGGTCCGGTGTGGCCACCGACGGCCCGCACGATTGTCGTGCGTCGGGCACGGCGACTGTCGGTTCTGCGCGGTCACAGTGGTCCGGCGCGGTGACCTGCGGTTCTGCGTGGCCGCCGTTGGTCCGGCACGGTCGCCTGTGGTCCGGCGTGGCCGCCGTGACGTCCAGGTCTGCCTGGCCTGACGCCGCAGGGCCCGCGTCGGCCCGCGCGGGCGCCTGCGGTCCGGCGCGGCCACCGCCGACCCGCGCGGTCACCCGCCGTCCCGCAGGCCCCCCTCACAGCCGCGGATCGACCTGGATCTTCGGTCCCCGTCCGGCGCCGTCGGGGCGGGTGCCCGCCAGTACCGAGGCCAGGGACTCCAGCGCGACCGTGGCCGCGATCAGGGGGCGTGGGTCGACGGCGCCCGAGGCGTAGTGGTCGATCGTGCGGGCGAGTGCGGGGGACGCGCTCAGGATGCCCACCGCGGTCACGTCCTTGAGCGCCAGATCACGCGTGTCGATGCGGCTCGGTTCGCTCGCCAGGCCGATGTAGACGACGCGCCTGCCCGGTTCGACGAGCTCCAGCGCCCGCGCCGGAAGGTGCGCGGCGTTCGACGCGTCGATCACGGCGTCGAAGGGCAGATCGGGAAGCCCGTCGGCCGTCCACGCGCCGTGCGCGCCCACGGAGCGGGCGAAGTCCAGTGACTCCTCCGTCAGCCCCTGTACGTGGACTTCCGCGCCCCGCGCGAGCGCGAAGCCCGCCGCGAGCAGACCGATGGCACCGGGACCGAGCACCAGCAGCCGGTCTCCGGGGGAGAGCTCCGCGGCCTCCACGGCGCGCAGCGCGTTGCCGCCCGGCTCGACCATGGCCCCCGCCGCCGCGTCTACGCTGTCCGGCAGGGCGTGCAGCGAGGAGACGGGCACGGCGACCCGCTCGGCGAGCGCGCCCGGCCGCCCGTGCCGGATGCCCAACTCGTAACGGTCCTCGCACACATGGTGCAGCCCCCGGAGGCACCGCCGGCAGCGCCCGCAGCCGAGCATGGTGTCCCCGGTGGTGCGCCGCCCGAGCCAGCCGGGCTCGACGCCCTCGCCCACGGCCGACACGGTGCCGCACCACTCGTGGCCGATCCTGACCGGATACGAGGCGTGCCCGTCACGCAAGTAGCTCATCTCGCCCGTGTAGAACTCGACGTCGGTGCCGCAGACACCCACCCGGTCGACATCGACGACGACTTCGCCGGGCGCGGCCACGGGCGGTTCGACGTCCAGTACCTCGCAACGGCCCGGCCCGGTGATGACAAATGCACGCAAGGACGACCTCCTGTACGGGCGGCCGGACGGCGGGCGGAGAGCGGGTGCGCCCTTCCCCCGTACGGCTCGGGAAAGTTAGGGTGCCAGCCATGCCCGAGCAGCGCAGCTCTCAGTGGTACGCGGGAACGGACCGGAACGCCTACATACACCGGGCGTGGATGCGCCGGGGACTGCCCGCGCACGCCTTCGATGGCCGCCCCCACATCGCGATCGCCAACACCGCGTCCGATCTGACCCCCTGCAACGCCCACCTCGGCGAGGTCGCCGAGAGCGTCAAGCAGGGCATCTGGGAGGCCGGCGGCGTCCCGATGAACCTCCCGGTCGTCTCCCTCGGCGAGACGCTGGTCAGACCCACCGCCATGCTCTGGCGGAACATGGCGGCGATGGCGACCGAGGAGATGCTGCGGGCCAACCCCGTGGACGGCGTGGTTCTCCTCGGCGGCTGCGACAAGACCATCCCGTCCCTGCTGATGGCCGCCGCCTCCGTGGACCTGCCCGCCGTCGTGGTGCCGGGCGGTCCGATGCTGACCGGCACGTTCCGCGGTACGCCGCTGGGCTGCGGCACGGACGTGTGGAGACTCAGCGAGGAGGTACGGGCGGGAACCCTCTCCGAGGAGGAGTTCCTGCGCTCCGAGTCCTCCATGATCCGCAGCCGGGGCCACTGCAACACCATGGGCACCGCCTCGACCATGGCGTGCGTCGCCGAGGCGCTCGGCACCACCGTCCCCGGGGTCGCGGGCATCCCCGCACCGGACAGCCGCCTGCTGGAGAGCGCCCACGGCACGGGCCGGCTCGTCGTGGAGATGGTCGCCGAAGGCAGACGCCCCAGCACCACACTGACCAAGGGGTCCTTCCTCAACGCGATCGTCGCCCTGGCGGCCGTCGGCGGCTCGACCAACGCCGTCGTGCATCTGCTCGCCATAGCCGGGCGGCTCGGCATCGACCTGACGCTCGACGACTTCGACCGCACCGGCGCGGGCGTACCGCTCCTGGTCGATCTCCAGCCCGCCGGACGCCATCTCATGGAGGACTTCCACCGGGCCGGCGGTCTGCTCGCCGTCCTCAACGAGGTGCGGGACCTGCTCGATCCGGCGGCGCTCACCGTCACCGGCACACCGCTGGTGGACCATCTGGACGGGGCGCGGATCTGGGACGACACCGTCATCCGCCCACGCGCCGAACCCTTGCAGGCCGACGCGGGCATCGCCGTCCTCCGGGGCAACCTGGCCCCCTCCGGCGCCGTCATCAAGCCCGCCGCCGCCTCGCCCGAGCTGCTGAACCACCGGGGCCGGGCCCTGGTCTTCGACAGCGTCGAGGACATGCACGCCCGTATCGACGACCCGGATCTCGACGTCGACGCGTCGTCGGTGCTCGTGCTCCGGGGCTGCGGCCCCAAGGGCTACCCGGGCATGCCCGAGGTGGCGAACCTGCCGCTGCCCACCAAGCTGCTGGAGCAGGGCGTACGCGACATGGTGCGGATCTGCGACGGCCGGATGAGCGGGACGGCGTACGGCACGGTCGTCCTGCACGTCGCGCCCGAGGCAGCGGCCGGCGGTCCGCTGGGACTCCTGCGTACCGGGGACTGGATCGAGCTGGATGTCGCGGGGCGACGCCTGGACGTGGACGTACCGGCCGCCGAGCTCGAACTGCGGGCTCCCGCACCGGAGATGACCGGCGCCTTCGCCGCTCCGGCGCGCGGCTGGGAACGTCTCTATGTCGACCATGTCATGCAGGCCGACACCGGTGTCGATCTCGACTTCCTCGTCGGATCGAGCGGCCACGAGGTGTCGCGCGAGTCGCACTGAGCACGGGCCCGGAGGCTCCGGGCCCGCGGCCCGCACCTCAGACGTGGTCCGGATCCCCGCCGTGGCCCGGGTCCGGATGCACCGGGTCGTGCTGCCCGGCTCTCGCGGACTCCAACTGTGCCGCCAGCGACAGCCCGAGGAACAGCGAGATACCCGCCAGCTGGGACCAGAGCAGCAGCGCGACGAACGCGGTCAGCGGACCGTACACCGACCCGAACGACCCGCTGAACCCGACGTAGAGAGTGAGCAGCCACGTCGCGCCCACCCAGAGCAGCAGATGCACCGCCGACCCGAACGCCAGCCACGTATAACCCGGTTGATCACGGCGCGGGGCCAGGCGGAACAGCACCGCCGAGGCCAGCCACGTCAGCGCGACGCCCACCGGGATCCGCAGCCAGTCCCAGACGTCCCGCGTCGACCCGCCCCACCGGAACGTCTCCGCGAGCGCGCCGCCCACGGCCTCCCCGCCCACCAGGATGAGGAACCCGCCGACCAGCGGCAGCCCCGCCGCGACCGCGAGCCCCAGCGCGCGGCCGTACTTGGCCAGGAACGGGCGGTCCCGCTCCACGCCGTAGATACGGTTCGCGCCCCGCTCTATCTGTGCCATCGCCGACGCGAGATTCAGCGTCGCGAACCCCAGCCCGAGCCAGACGGCCAGCTCACCGCCGGAGCCCGAACCGGCGTCCGTCCCGGCACGCCCGAGCGAGGTGCGGACAAGATCCGCGCTGGGCCCCGGCGCGATCCGGGTGAGCGTCAACTCGACGACCCGCCCCACACTCTCCGTGTGCAGGGACATCGCCACGCCCACCAGGGCGATGCTGAACGGCACCAGCGCCAGGACGAACTGGAAGGCCAGCGCCCTCGCGATGCTGAACCCGTCCGCGTAACGGAACCGCAGGAAGGCGTCGCTCAGCAGCTTGCCCCCGCCGTAGGTGCGCAGCGCCGCCCACGCCTCGTCGCCCGAGAGCTCTTCCCCGATCATGTCCCTGGTCTGCGGTACCCGCACCACCGTGCCCATCGTGCCCCCGACTCGAATCGAACTGCTGACGACGGATTCTCGCAGGCGGGCGGATATGAGAGGTTGCTCGGGGGTTCGGTGTGGACCCCGCAGAGGTAGCCGAGGTAGTGGCAGGCCGTGGAGGTAGGGGCTGTGTTGCAGGTAGGTCGAGTGCTGAGGTTCGACGAGGTTCGCGGGTACGGGTTCATCGTCCCGAGCGAGGGGGACGAAGACGTGTTCATGCACGCCAACGATCTTCTGGACGAGAAGTACCAGTACAAGGCGGGCAGTGAGGTCGAGTACTTCCTGGAGATGGGGGACAAGGGTCCCAAGGCGTCGCAGATCAGACTGGTGAACGCGCCCGCGTCGCAGCGGAGTTCGTCGGGTACGGGACCGGTGGATCCGCACGGCGACTACTCGGACGTGCTGTCCCCGGTCGAGCTGCGGAACGAGCTGACCGAGGCGCTGCTCCAGGCCGACGGGTCCCTGACGGGTGATCAGATCAAGCGGGTGCGCACGTCGGTGATCGAGCTGGCGCGCTCCCACGGCTGGCTCGAATCCTGAGCGCGGTGGTGGGCGGAGCAGCGCCCACCACCCGGCCCGACCTCTCTAGGACGTCCGCGGAGCGGGCCGGGGCCCGGTCTTCGTACGACGCGGGGCGAGGAAGAAGAACATCGTCGGGATCAGATACAGCGCCCACACCGTCACCTGGACGGCCGTCGGGTCGGGCTGGAAGTTGAAGACGCCCTTGAGCAGGGTGCCGTACCAACTGTCCGGCGGGACCGTGCTGGTGATGTCGAACGCCTTGTCCTGGAGGCCGCCGATGAAGCGCGCCTCCTGAAGGTCGTGGAAACCGTACGCGAGCACGCCCGCCGCCACGACCACCAGCATCGATCCCGTCCAGGTGAAGAACCTCGCCAGATCGATCCTGAGCGCGCCGCGGTAGAAGAGCCAGGCCAGCACGATCGCGGTGGCGATCCCCAGCAGTACGCCGATCAGCGGCTCCGCCCTGCCCTCGCCACTGGCCCGTACGGACGCCCACACGAAGAGCGCCGTCTCCAGGCCCTCCCGTCCCACGGCGAGCAGCGCGGTCGCGACCAGCGCCCCCGTACCCATGCGCAGCGCCGTGTCGAGCTTGCCGTGCAGATCGCTCTTCAGATGCCGCGCGGTGCGGCGCATCCAGAAGACCATCCAGGTCACCAGCCCCACGGCGAGGATCGAGAGCGACCCGCCGAGCAGTTCCTGCGCCTCGAACGTCATCTCCTGGGAGCCGAATTCGAGCGCGGCGCCGAAGGACAGCGAGACGGCGCAGGCGATGGCGATGCCGGTCCACACCGGCCGCAGCGCGTCGCGGCGCCCGGTCTTCACCAGATACGCGACGAGGATGCAGACGACCAGCCCGGCCTCCAGACCCTCGCGCAGACCGATCAGATAGTTGCCGAACATGCCGGCCGTCCTTCCGCCGAGATCACTGTGCGTGCTGTGTGGGCGGTGAGTGCTGTGCGGGCGCCGTTCACGAGAAGAGCTCCCGTCCCCACCAGTCGTCCTTGTCCCGCACGCCGGGCGGTACGGCGAAGACCGCCGAACCCACGTGCTGGATGTACTCGTTGAGCGCGTCGGCGCGCGACAGAGTGCGCTGTACGGGGATGAACGCCTCCCGCACGTCGTGCTGGTACGCCAGGAAGAACAGGCCCGCGTCCAGCCGGCCGAGTCCGTCCGTGCCGTCGGTGTAGGAGTAGCCGCGCCGCAGCATCCGCGCCCCGCCGTTGGAGTCGGGGTGCGCGAGGCGTACGTGCGAGGTGGGCAGCATCGACTTGAGGAAGGGCTCGTCGTGCTCGCGCGCCTTGCCGACCGGGGCGCCCTCGCCCTTGTCCCGTCCGAAGACGTCCTCCTGCTCCTGGAGGGAGGTGCGGTCCCAGGACTCGATCCGCATCGCGATCCGGCGGGCCACCAGGTAGGAGCCGCCCGCCATCCAGGCGGGTCCCGCCCCGGCCGACACCCACACGTGCCGGTCGAGCGCGGCCGTGTCGGTGCCCGCGACATTGCGGGTGCCGTCCTTGAAGCCGAAGAGATTGCGCGGAGTCTGAGCGTCGGGCGTGGTGGACGACGTCTTGCCGAAGCCGAGCTGCGACCAGCGGATCGCGGTCCGGCCGAAGCCGATGCGCGCGAGGTTGCGGATCGCGTGCACCGCGACCTGCGGATCGTCGGCGCAGGCCTGCACGCACAGATCGCCGCCGGTACGTGCCGGGTCGAGATTGTCGCCGGGGAACTTCGGCAGGTCCACCAGCGCGTCGGGCCTCCGCCCCGCCAGCCCGAACCGGTCCTCGCGACTCCCGCCGTCCCCCGTGAACAGGGACGGACCGAACCCGATGGTCAGCGTCAGCCGGGACGGTCTGAGGCCGGCCGCCTCGCCCGTGTCGTCGGGCGGAGCCTCCGGCAGTCCACCGAACGCGCCTTCGCCGACCGCCCGCCCCTCGGTCATCGAACTGGCCGCCGCCGTCCACTCCTTGAGGAGCCGGATCAGCTCGGCCCGGTCCCCGGTGGTCACGTCGAAGGCCGCGAAGTGCAGCCGGTCGGGGACGGCCGTGGCGATTCCGGCCTGGTGCGCGCCGTGGAAGGGGACGGCCGCGCCCGCCGACCCGGCCGGCTCCGACCCGTCCGTACGGCCCAGGGCCGCGACCGTGCCGCCGGCCGCCGCGGCGCCGAGCGCGAGGCCCGCGCCGCCCCAGCCGATCACCGCACGCCGGGACGGTGTACGGGCTCCGCCGCCCGCTCCGCCCGGCTCAGTCTCGTCGCTCATGCCCGCACCGCTACTTCACGACCGCGGCGGCGAGCTTCGACAGGGGCTCGGCCAGCGCGTTCACCGCGTCGGACAGCTCCTTGCGCTCCGGCTCGCCGACCTTGTCGTACGAGGTGAACACGTAACTCGTCGGGTCCTCGCGGTAGGTGTCGAGCAGCGTGTTCAACGCGGCGAAGCTGGAGTCCAGTTCACCGGTCAGCTTCGCGTCGTTCTTCGCCGCCACCGGCTTCAGCAGCGCGTACGACTTCTCCGCGCCCTCGACGTTGGCCTTGAAGTCGACGAGGTCGGTGTGGCTGTACCGCTCCTCCTCGCCGGTGACCTTGCCGCTCGCGACCTCGTCGAGCAGCTCCTTGGCGCCGTTCGCCATGGACGTCGGGGTTATCTCCGCCGTACCGACCTTCTTCTGCCAGGCGGTGAGATCCGTGATCAGCAGATCCGCGAGTTCCTTGTCGCGCGGGGTGATCTTCTTGTCCTGCCACAGCGACTTCTCCAGCCGGTGCCAGCCGGTCCAGTCCGTCTTGGGGTCCTGGCCCTCTTCGAGGCCGTCGGCGCGCAGGTCGACCTTCGGGTCGATGTCGCCGAAGGACTCGGCCACCGGCTCGGTGCGCTCCCAGCCGATACGGGAGTCGGCGTACGCCTTCTTCGCGGCCTCGATGTCACCGGCCTTCACGGCCTCCGCGAACACCTTCGCCTTCGGCAGGGTCTCCTCGGCCTGTTCCAGCGTGTACTGGCGGTACGCGGCGACCGCCGCGTCCAGCTCCGGGTCGCGCTTCGCGCTCTCGCCGCCGCCCGTGGCCCTGACCTGCTGCCGGATCCCCTTGCCCCGCATCCCGGGCTTGCAGGCGATCTCGTAGTCACCGGCCTTGATCTCCGCGGTGATGTTCGCCTTGGTGCCCGCGCCGATGTTCTCGCGCTCGGTGACGATCCGGTCGTCGGGGAACAGCACATAGACCTCGGTGACCTTGGAGCCCTTGTTCTCCACGGCCAGTTGGAGATGACCCGCGGGGAACTCCTTCTTCGAGACCTCGCACGAGGTGTCGGTCGCCGTGACCTTGACGGCCCCGTCCCCTCCGGCGTCGCTCTTGTCGGCGCACGCGGTGACGGTGGTGAGGGCGGCGACCGCCGCGAGTGCGGCGACCGAGGAGAGGCGGAGGGGACGCATGTGGGCTCCAGCGGAGGACGGTGATCGTCGTGGCCCCGGGGTGAGGCGAGCCTAAGTTAGCTCACCCTTACTCTGCTGAAACCACAGCAAAATCCCAGATACCGGAGTCAATGGGTGGTTCGCCTTTGCTCATCCTTTTCAATGGGCCTGCTCCCTTCCATGCCACGCCCCACCAGCGAGAGGCCGGACCTCCCATGCAGCCGAGCATCCGCAACCAGCTCCCCGGTACCGTCACCGGTGTCGTCCCCGGGGAGGTCATGGCCACGGTCATGGTTCATCTGCCGGGTGGGCAGGACGTCACCGCCGCCATCACTCTGGAGGCCGTTCAGGAGCTCGGCATCGTGGTGGGCAGCGCGGTGCGGGTGCTGGCCAAGGCGACCGAGGTCTCCCTGGCCACCGGGCCGGTCGACGGCCTGAGCATCCGCAACCGGCTGTCCGGCACGCTCACCGAGATCGTCCTCGGCACCAGCCTCGCGAACGTCAAGCTGACGACGGGCGGGACCGAGCTGACCGCGGTGATCACGAGGGAGGCCGTGGAGGAGCTGGGGCTCACCCCGGGCACCGGGGTCACCGCGCTGATCAAATCGACGGAGATCTCCCTCGCCACCGTCTGAGCACCACGGTTTCCGCGCGTCCGTCTCCTTCTGCGATGAGTTTCGGCCGGTGCCACAGTCGGAGGAGGACAAGCGGCCGCGGAAGCGGCGGACATCGACGACACCGGGAGAAGACCATGCCCAGGATCACCCCCAGCCTCTGGTTCGACGGACAGGCGAAGGACGCCGCCGAGTACTACATCGGGATCTTCCCGAACTCAGGAATCACGGCGGTCACCCACTACGGCGAGGCCGGTCCCGGCCCGGCCGGCACCGTACTCACCGTTGAGTTCGAGCTGGACGGCCAGCCCTACATGGGGATCAACGGCGGCCCGCAGTTCACCTTCGACGAGGCCGTCTCCTTCGTCATCGAGTGCGCCGACCAGGAAGAGGTCGACTACTACTGGTCCAAGCTCTCCGAGGGCGGCGAGGAGGGCCCGTGCGGCTGGCTGAAGGACAAGTTCGGCCTCTCCTGGCAGGTCGTGCCCACCGGGATGAACACGTTGCTGAACGGCCCTGACCAGGAGCGGTCCCAGCGGGCGATGAAGGCCATGCTCGGCATGAGGAAGATCGACCTCGCCGGTCTGCAGGCCGCCGCCGACGGGACGGCCTGAGCCAGGACAGGGTGATACTTAAGCGATTGCTTGACTGTTGGCGTCCGGGGAGTGATAGTTAAGTACGTGCCTAACTATGAAGGCTCGTTGGACGCGGTGTTCCAGGCGCTCGCGGACCCGACCCGGCGGGACATGGTCGAACGGTTGATCCGTGGCCCGCTCTCGGTCAGCAAGCTCGCGGAGCCCCTGGAGATGTCGCTGCCCGCCGTGATGCAGCACCTCCAGGTGCTCGAAGCGTGCGGTCTGGTCCGGTCCGAGAAGGTCGGCCGGGTCCGCACCTGTCACATCGAGCCGGCCGGTCTGCGGACGGCCGAGGGCTGGATCGGGCGGCAGCGCACCGCATGGGAGCACCGTCTGGACCGGCTCGGTGAGCACCTGGCGGACCAGGAGCCGACAGAACAAGGATCAGCAGAGCAAGGGAGCACCTCATGACCGACGACACCCGGACCCAGCACACCGTCACCCACGCGACGTTCACCATCGAACGCCTCTATCCGGCGCCCCCGGCGCGCGTGTTCGCCGCCTGGTCCGACCCGAAGGCGAAGGGGAGCTGGTTCGCGGGCCCGAAGCACGCGTACGAGCTCGACTTCCGCGTCGACGGCCGGGAGGTCAACCGTGGTACGGCCCCGGACGGCACCGTCATGACGTTCACCTCCGTCTACCACGACATCGTCCCGGACGAGCGCGTCGTCTACAGCTCCACCCTGTACGGCGGTGACACCCTGGCGACCGCCTCGCTCACCACCGTGGAGTTCGAGCCCGACGGCGACGGCACCCGGCTGACCCTCACCGAGCAGGGCGGCTTCCTCGACGGCCAGGAGAAGCCGGAGTGGCGCGAGCACGGCACGGGCGAGTGGCTCGGCGCGCTGGGCGCCTATCTGACCCGTACCGGCGAGGACGGGACGCCGTAACGCGCGGCGCCCGGACGCGGTGGCCGGTGCGTCCGCCGCTCCGACGACGGCCCGGTCGGGCCCGTACCGAGCGTGTGGCTCGGTACGGGCCCGTCCCCCTGGTGCGACGGCTCGGGGAGCGCGGCCGGTCATGGGCGTCGACGCGCGCCGGTTCAGGACGCGGCCAGCGCCTCCGTCGGCGGGAGCCGGGCGGCGCGTACGGCGGGATAGAAGCCGGCCAGACCACCGATCAGCAGCGTCGCGGCGACTCCGCCGGCCATCGCCCACAGCGGCACCACCGTCGGCCAGCCCTGATACCCCGCGTATCCGGCGGTGACCCCGATACCGAGCAGCACCCCGCCGACCCCGCCGAGGGCCGACAGCAGCAGCGACTCGCAGAGGAACTGCGTACGGATCTGTCCACGCGTCGCGCCCAGCGAACGCCGCAGCCCGATCTCGGCCCTGCGCTCCAGCACCGAGATCACCATGGTGTTGGCGACCCCGACACCCCCGACGAGCAGGGCCACCGCGCCGAGCCCCAGCAGCAGACCGGAGAGCGCGTCGTCCGTCGCCCGCTTCGCCGCCAGCGCGTCCGACGGCCGCGAGACCTCCACCTCGTCGGGACTGCTCGGGTTGGCCGTCGCGCCGAGCACGCTCTGTACGGAGCCGACGGCCGCCTCCTCCGCGCGGGTGTAGACGGTCGTCGGATGACCGTCGAAACCGAGGACGTCCTCGGCCACCGGCCAGCCGATGAGGGCCGCCGCGTCCAGCTCGGGGGCCAGCTCGTTCGGCGCGAGCAGCCCCACGACGGTGAACCACCGTCCGCCGAGCCAGACCTGGGACTCCGGCCCCGCCTCAAGGACACCCAGATGCCGGGCCGCCTTGGCACCGAGCACCGCGGAGGGGTACCGCTCGTTCGCCGTGCTGAGCCAGCGGCCGTCCACGACCTCCGTCCGCACGGTCCTCGGCAGATCGATCCGGGCGGCGAACACCCCGATACCACCCGTCTGTTCCTCGGGGATGTGATCGGTCCGGTAGACGTCGGCCTCGGTGCGACCGATCGCCGAGACCGACTCCACCCCCTCGGTCGCCGCGATCATGCCGACGGCGTCGTCGGTCAGAAACGCCTGGTCACCGGCGAACGACTGACCCGGGGACACGGTCAGCAGATTGGTACCGAGCGTGGCCATCCGCCGGTTCAGCTCCTCCTGGCTGGAGGTGGAGATGCCCACGACGGCCGTCATCGCCGCGATGCCGATGGCGATCCCGAGGGCGGAGAGGAACACCCGCATGGGGCGCGAACGCAGACCCGAGCCCCCGACCCGTACGACATCGGCCGCGCCGAGCCGGGCGGGGCGCGGGCGGGCGGGCGCCGGACGCGGGGGAGACGCCGTACTCGCGCTCATACGCCCACCTCCCGCGGCGCGCGGGCGCCCGCGTACGGAGTGCCGCTCGCGCCGGCGGCCGAATCGTGCGCGACGCGGCCGTCCTTGAGCCGTACCTCGCGTGGCAGCGAGGCGGCGATGTCCCGGTCATGGGTGATGACCACGACCGTCGTACCGGCCCGGTTCAGCTCGTGCAGCAGCTCCATCACCACCTCCCCGGACTTCGAGTCCAGCGCTCCCGTGGGCTCGTCCGCGAGCAGGAGCGGCGGGTCGCCGACGACCGCGCGGGCGATGGCGACGCGCTGCTTCTCCCCGCCGGAGAGCTGGTGCGGCTCGTTGTCCAGCCGGTGTCCCAGACCGACGCGGCGCAGGGCGCGTTCGGCGAGACTGCGCCGCTCGCCGCGTGGACGGCCGCTGTAGAGCAGTCCGTCGGCGACGGAGTCCAACGCCGGTACGCCGGGGGCGAGATGGAAGGACTGGAAGACGAAACCGATGGACCGGGCGCGCAGCGCCGACAGTTCACGGTCGGTCAGCTCGTCCACCCGGTGGCCGTCGACGCACACCGTGCCGGCGGTCGGGCGGGCGAGCGTGCCCATGATGTTCAGCAGGGTGGACTTGCCGGAGCCGGAGGGGCCGACGATGCCCAGCAACTCGCCCTTCCCGACGGTGAGTTCGGCGTCGGCGAGCGCGGTGACCGCTCCGTACGTCCTGGAGACACCGGTCAGTTCGACGACGGGCCAGGTAGACATCACTCCGGGACCCCCACACGCAGACCCTCGGTGATGCCGGGCCCGGCCACCTCGACCAGCCCGTCCGCGAACATGCCCAGCTCCACCGGACGGTTCTCGACTTCCTCCCCGGTGATCGCCTGCACGGCGTAGCCACCGCCCTGACGGGCGATCAGGGCGTTGACCGGTACGGCGAGCACATCGGCGCGGCTCTCGGCGGCGAGCGTCACATCGACCGGTGCCGCCTGGTAGCGCCCCAGCTCCTTCTGGTCCTTGACGGTCAGCTCGACCGGCAGGGTGGCGTCCTCGGCGCTCGTGTCCTCGCCGCCCCCTCCTCCTTCGGAGGGCGCGGCCGTGGCCGAGGCGCCGATGTCCGTCACCTTCGCCGCGACCGTCGTACCGTCGGGGAGCCGCACCGTGGCCTTGGTGCCGTCCTCGACAAGACCTTCGAACCGCACCTCCAGATCGACGGTGACCACGCGTTCGGTGCCGGTCCAGCCGAGGACGTCGCCCGTCAGGGCTCCGCCCCGCGCGGCCCTGACCTCGGCGACCCGGCGGGCGCCGGGGGCCACGACCGCGTCGCCCGGTGCCACCCGGCCGGTCTCCTCCCGGCCGAGGTCCTCCTGCCACGCCCGTACGGCGTCGGCGGTCGATTCGGTGTACTCGGAGTCCACCGTGAAGCCGGTGTGGCCGAGCGCGGCCAGATTGCGCTCCAGGACCCTGACGTCCTTGCCCTCGGAGCCGACGCCGAGCGTGCGGTAGAGCGGGGTGGACCCGTACAGCAGGACCGACTTCTCTTCGTCGGCGCTGTACACGGTCTCACCACGCTCGATCCTGTCGCCGGTGTCCGGCAGCCAGGTGAGGGTCCCGGACCCGGCCCCCGCGCCGTTGGCACCCGGATCTCCGGAACCCGCGCCGGCCGGGGCGCCTACGGTCGTCGCCTCCCCGTACCCGAGCGTGCCGTCCACGGTCTCGCTGCGGGTCAGCGTGGTCTTCTCGACCGTGGCCGAACTCGTGGGCACGGAGGGCGAGGCCTCGGCGGACTCGCCGCCGTCGCCCCCGAGCACGCCCGACGCGCCGACGCCGCCGGCGGCGACGACCGTCAGGGCGGCCAGGGTGATGAGCGAGACGCGCAACGGGCGGCGCCGGGTTCCGGCTTGTCCGTCCGCGAAACCGCCGGAGGAGACGTCGGCCGGTCCGTCGGCCGGTCCGTCGTTCGGCTCTTCTGTCGGTCCGTCCGCCGACCCGTCCGTCATGGGGTCGGATCGGGTGTCCTCTTCCGTCTGACGGGATGTCATGAGCCGCCGCCCCCCTTCAACATGACGCCGCCGCCGGGGAAGGTGTCGCGGCAACTGTCCATGGCCTTCTGGAAGTCGGCGTTGTCCCGGCCCGTTCCCGGGGGAAGGTCGATCTCCATGGAACCGCCGTTGATCTTCGGGTCGGGGAACTCGGGTACGCCGTTCTTCCGTACGCACTCGGCCCACGCGGCGACCTTGGTGGAGTCGAGCGTGCCACCGCCGCCGCCCACGCCCTGCGGGGACAGATCCACGCAGGCCTCCTGTGCCTTCTTGAACTCGGGGGACCCGGGGTCCACTCCGCTGCCGGGTTCGAGTTTGATGCCTCCTCCCTCGGCCGGGTCGGGGAACTTCGGCACGCCGTTCTCACGCATGCACTTCGCGTAGGCGAGACTCCGTTCCTGGCGGTCGGTGGGGGACGCGTCCGGGCGGCCACCGGCGCCCGACGAGCCATCGGACGCCGCCGACGAGCCGCCGTCGGAGCAGCCGGCGAGCAGCACTCCCGCGAGCAGGAGCGGGACAAGGGAAACGATGCGCGCGCTTTCGCGCCTGTACGAGTGGGTCATGGGCCAACATCTACCGACCCGGCGGTTACAGGGCGGGAACGACCGCTGTTATGCCGCTGTAACCCCCGCTCCGTCATGCTGGGCGACATGCGCGTACTGATCGTGGAGGACCACCGGGAACTGGCCGAGACCGTGGGCACCGGCCTGCGGCAGGACGGCATGGCCGTCGACCTCGCCCATGACGGGCCGCACGCCCTCGACCTGACCGCCCTGTACGAGTACGACGTCGTCGTGCTCGACCGCGATCTGCCCGGTCTGCACGGCGACGACATCTGCCGCGCCCTGGTGGCGGGCGGTGGCCGGGCGCGCGTACTGATGCTGACCGCGTCGGCCACCATCGAGGACCGGGTCGACGGACTCGGCATCGGCGCGGACGACTATCTGCCGAAGCCGTTCGCCTTCGCCGAACTGATAGCGCGGATACGGGCGTTGGCGCGGCGCGCCCACCCGGCCGTACCGCCCGTCCTCGTCCACGGGGATCTCTCGCTGGACCCGGCCCGGCGGATCGCGCGGCGCGGCGGACGCAGGCTCGAACTCTCGCCCAAGGAACTGGCCGTCCTGGAACTGCTGCTGGCCGCCCAGGGCGGGGTCGTCTCCGCCGAACAGCTCCTGGAACGTGCCTGGGACCAGGCGGCCGACCCCTTCACCAACACGGTGAAGGTCACCGTCAGCAGGCTCCGCCGCAAGCTGGGCGAGCCGTCGGTGATCGAAACGGTGCCGCATGCCGGCTACCGCATCTGACCGCCCGCGCCCGGACCCGCGACCCGGTTCGCGCCCGCGCGCCCAGCGGCGTCCACCCGGCCCGCGGAGCCCGCGCTCCCTCCGGCACCCCCGCTCGCTCCTCCCCCGTGTCCGGTGGACGGCCCGGCTCCGTCTCACCCTTCTCTACGGCGGGCTCTTCCTCGTGTCGGGAGTCGCGCTCCTCGCCATCACCTACTTCCTCGTCGCCAACGGCGGCGAGGCCCGGGTCCTCCTGATCGGCAACGGCCCGCCGGACATGCCCCAGCCGGACACCGACATGATGCGCCGCACCCTGAAGGAGGAGTCCCACCGGCAACGCGCCGCGACGATGCACCAGTTGCTCGTCAAGTCCGGCTTCGCCCTCGCGCTGATGTCGGCCGTCTCCGTCGCCCTCGGCTGGCTGACGGCCGGCCGCGTACTGCGCCCGGTGCGCACCATGACCGACAAGGCCCGCCGGATCTCCGAACGCAATCTGCACGAACGACTCGCCGTCACCGGTCCCGCCGACGAACTCAAGGACCTCGGCGACACGTTCGACAGCCTGCTGGCGCGGCTCGACAGCGCCTTCGACGCCCAGAAGCGTTTCGTCGCCAACGCCTCGCACGAGCTGCGTACGCCGCTCACCCTCCAACGCGCCCTGATCGAGGTCGCGTTGGCCGACCCGGCGGCGGACGCGCGGTCGCTGCGAACCGTCTGCGAGAGGGTGCTGGCGGCGGGGGAGCACCAGGAACGCCTCATCGAGGCGCTGCTCACCCTGGCCCGGAGCCAGCGCGGCCTGGAGCGACGGCGGCCGACCGATCTCGCGCCCGTCGTCGCCGAGGTGCTGGCATCCGCCGCGCCCGGGGGAGCACGGATCGAGCGGTCGCTCGCCCCGGCGTGGACCTCGGGTGATCCACGGCTGGTGGAGCGCCTGGTCACCAACCTCGTCGACAACGCGCTGCGCCACAACGTCGGAGTCGGAGTCGGCGACGGCGACGGCGACGGCGACGGGGACGGCTCGACGCCATGGGTGCGGGTCGCCACGGGCATGGAGGGCGGGCGGCCGGTGCTGCGCGTGGTCAACAGCGGGCCGGTCATTCCGGCCGACCGTGTCGAGGCGCTGTTCCAGCCCTTCCAGCGGTACGCGTCCCGGGCGGGCGGCCCGGACGGTCTCGGTCTGGGCCTGTCCATCGTGGAGGCCGTCGCCACCGCTCACGGCGCCGGGCTGACGGCCGTTCCCGGACCGGAGGGCGGGCTGGACATCGCCGTGGCGTTCCCCGCGCGGGGGCGTAAAGCGGTCCGCCGGCCGCACGCCGTCCCGAAGGCCCCGGCGGCTACCGGTCGCCCTGCTCCGTCCCGGCCAGCCAGGCGTACGCCGCCCGCGCCGTGAACTCGCTCTGGCCGCGCGCGAACAGCAACTCCGCCCGGCGGAACGCCGGATCGTCGGCCGTCCCCGCCACGTACGGGACGGCGATGCACCGCATCCCGGCCGCGCGCGCCGCCGTCACGCCCGGGGCCGCGTCCTCCAGCACGACGCAGTCGGCGGGGTCGGCGCCCAGGCGGCGCGCCGCCTCCAGGAAGACGTCGGGCTCGGGCTTGCCGTGCGGGACCTCGTCGGCGGAGACGTAGAGGCTGAAGTACGAGCCGAGCCCCGTGCCGGCGAGCACGGCCTCGATGGCGGTACGGGACGAGCCGGAGGCGACCGCCATCGGCACCCCTTGCGCGTGCAACCGCTCCACGAACTTCCGCATCTCGGGAAAGACCTCCGTCGACGCGCTCGCCAGCTCCAGATAGAGGCGGTTCTTCGTGGCCAGCAGGTCGTCCACGGGCACGTCGAGCCCGTACTCCGCGCGCAGCGCCCGCAGTGTCTCGCGGGTGCTGATGCCGATGTAGCGGGTGTGGTGCTCCCAGGTGAAGTCGGCTACACCGTGCTGGGCGAGCAGCCGCCGGCCGGACTCGTAGTAGTTCGGCTCACTGTCCACGAGGGTGCCGTCGAGATCGAAGACGACGGAGACGGGGGAGGGGATGCGCGTGGTGCTCATGGGTCCCAGCATGCCAAGCCGGTCCCTCGGGCGCGTACCCACACCGAGTCGGCCGGACCCCCACGTACACGGTCGGCCCGTTTCGCGGGACAATCGAGCGGCCCGATCGAGCGGCGGAATCGAGCGGCACCTTCCGGCAGGACCGTCGGGCGGGACCATCGGCTCGGTCGGGCACGGCTCACCCGTCACCCCCCGAACACCACGGAGGCCACCATGCTGATCGTCGCCGGCAAGGGTTACGTCGATCCGGAGGAGCGCGAGGCGTTCGTCGCGGGCTTCGAGGCCGCGCAGCGGCGGGCGCGGACCGAGCCGGGCTGTCTCGACTACGTGGTGGCCGCCGATCCCGTGGAGCCCGGCCGGGTCAACGTCTACGAGCGATGGGAGTCGCGGGAGCATCTGGCGGCCCATCTGGCCCGGACGGCGCGGGAGTTACAGCCGTCGCCGGTAGTGCTCAGCATGGAGATCACGCAGTACGAGATAGATGCCTCGGGCCCGTTCTCAGCCTGACGCCCGCGCTGACGCGCTCCCCGGCGCCCGCGCCAGCAGCCCGGAGAGAACGACCTCCAGCAGCTCCCGCGACGACGTCTCGAAGTCGATCCGCATGGCCGCCAGCGAGGGATCGGCCTCGTAGGCCTCCAGCATCGCGGCCGACGGCTGGGTGTGGGTCCAGATCGCGCCCGTCGACATGACGCAGTAGGCGGCGAACCGCGACGCGTCCCCCTCACTCAGCTCGGGCACATGGGCGCGGACCAGAGCCGCCAGTTCGCCCACGTTCGCGATGGCGGCGCGCTTGTACTCCGCCGCGACCTCGGGAGAGATGTTGCGCTCCAGGACCGCCGCCTGCGAGCTGCTGAGGTCGCACAGGACCGGCCGCTCCGCCAGCGAGGCCGCGAGCACGGCCACCACCCGGTCCCCCCGCTCGCGGGGAGGGGCCTGCGCGTCGACGGCGGAGGTGAGCGCCCCCGCCAGATACTCCGTCCACTCCCGGCACGCGACATCGAGCAGATCGAGGAGTACGGCCTCCCGGGACTCGAAGTAGCGAAGGACGTTGGACTTCGCCAGCCCGACCCGCCGGCTCAGCTCGTTGAGGCTCACCTGGGCCACCGGCATCTCGGTGAGCATCGATGCCGCCGTGTCGAGGATCGCCCGGCGCCGCTCGGCGCGCTGCTCCTCGCTCCGTGCGCGCTGGAAGGTGTGTGCCATGGCTCAAGTCTACAGACCCCCGGTCTGTTGTTATCGGACCGCCGGTCTGCTAACTTTGAAATAGAAGAGACCGGCGGTCCTTTATGGTCGCCGCCCCCGCGCACCAAGGAGTCGCCATGTACACCGTTCCTGACCTCACCGGTAGGCACGCCGTCGTCACCGGGGCCAACAGCGGCACCGGCGAGGAGATCGCCCGCCGTCTCGCCGACGCGGGGGCGCACGTCGTGATGGCCGTGCGTACGGTCGCCAAGGGCGAGCGCGCCCGGGACGAGATCCTGGCCCGCCACCCGCACGCCGCACTCGATGTACGCCGCGTCGACCTGGCGGACCTCGCCTCCGTCGCCGCGTTCGCCGACGGGCTCGTCGCCGACGGCACCCCGCTCGACCTGCTCGTGAACAACGCCGGAGTGATGGCGCCGCCCTCCCGTATGGAGACGGCCGACGGCTTCGAGCTCCAGATGGGCAGCAACTTCCTCGGCCCGTTCGCCCTGACCGTGCGGCTTCTTCCGCTGCTGCTGGCCGCCGGGTCGCCCCGCGTCGCCACCATGGGAAGCGGCGCGGCTGGCTTCGGCCGGATCGACTTCGACGACCTCCAGTGGAAGAGCCGTACCTACAGCTCCAGCCGTTCCTACGCGCAGTCCAAGCTCGCCGACATGATCATGATCAGGGAGCTCGCCCGGACGGCCGAGGAGCGCGGCTGGCCCCTGCTGAGCGCGGGCGCGCACCCCGGCTTCACCCGCACCAACCTCCAGACGTCGGGCGCGAGTCTCGGCGACGGCAGGCGCTCCCTCGGTACGGCCCTGCTCACCAAGCTCCACTTCCTGCCCTCGCAGGAGCCCGAGCAGGGCGCCGAGCCGCTGCTGTACGCCGCGACCAGCCCCGAGGCCGTCGCCGCTGGCTACTACGGCCCCGGCGGTCGCTTCGGACTCGTCGGCCCCACCACCACCGCGCGTATGCCTCGCAGGGCGTACGACACCGAGGTCGGCGCCCGTCTGTGGGCCGAGGCCGAACGCCTCACCGGGGTCGCGCTCCCCGTGCACGCCGTCTGAGGGCGAATATGCCCCCGACTCGTCCGAAAGGGTGAACCGGCCGCCGGAATGGGTAGTTCAGGCGGCAGCACCCGATGTGAGCAGGTGGTCTAGACCGACTGCTACCGTCGGCGCGGACACATGAGCGGGTACGCGCACGCTCACGGACGCGCAGGACGATCGAGCGACAAGGGGACAGACAGTGGGCGACAGGAGCGACGGCAGGAGCGAAGGGCGGGCCTACATCGGGTCGTTCACCTCGGCCGGCGGCCGCGGCATCATCGCCACCGCCGTGGACGCGGACACCGGTTCGCTGACGGAGATCGGCGCGACCGACGAACTGGCCGACCCCTCCTATCTGGTCCTCTCGGAGGACGGCTCGGTGCTCTACGCCGTCTCCGAGGGGGAGGAAGGCGCCGCGGCGGCCTTCGACGTCGTCCCGCGCGCGTCGGGCGGCGCGTCGGCGCCCCGGCTGAAGGGCCGGCCGGTGCCCGTCTGCGGGTCGGGCCCGACCCATCTCACCCTCACCGCCGGGCATCTGGTGACCGCCAACTACGGCTCGGGCAGCGTCACCACGCTCCCCGTCCGCGCGGACGGCACCCTCGGCGCGGCGGCGGGAATCCGCCGGCACGAGGGCGGCGGACCGCACCCCGACCGGCAGGAGGGGCCGCACGCCCACCAGGTGGTGCCGGCTCCCGGCGGGGAGTGGCTGCTCGCCGTCGACCTGGGCACCGACTCCGTACTGATCAGCTCGGTCGACCCCGACAGCGGCGACATCACCCCGCACGGAGAGACCGCGCTGCGCCCCGGCACCGGACCGCGCCATCTCGCGTTCCACCCGGCGGGCACGCACGCGTACGTGCTCAACGAACTGGAGGCGACCCTCACGGTCTGCCGCTGGGACGGGGAGAAGGGCACGCTGGAGCCGGTCGGCGAGGCGCCTGTCCTCCCCGACGGTGTCGAGGTGGCGAGCTACGCCTCCGAGATCGTCGTCTCACGCGACGGGCGGCACCTCTGGGCCGCGGTGCGCGGACACGACAGCATCGCCGTCCTGACGCTCGACGAGACGCGTGAGAGGCCCGTCCTGGTCACGACGGTGGACTGCGGCGGACGGTGGCCGCGCGATCTCACGCTGGACCCCGCCGGGCGCAGGCTCTACGCGTCGAACGAGCACTCCGGCGATGTGACCTGGTTCGACATCGACCCGGCGACCGGTGTGCCGTCCCGTGCGGGCTCGTTCGAGGCGCCCGCGGCCTCCTGTGTGATCTTCGGCTGACACGGCCGCCAGGCGGCGCCCGCGCCCCTCGCCGGACGGGCTGAGAGATCAGACCGTCCGGCGACCGGGGACGTACCGGCACCACCGGGCGGTACCGGAGCTGAGCATCCCGGACCCCGGCACCCGGAGTCCGGGGCGCCCCGGTGCGGGGCGCCCGACGTCAGGACGCCGGCGAGTTCTGCGTCTGCGCCGAGATGCCCAGCGCGCTCGTGTACTGCGAGAGCACCAGCTTGCCGACGGCCGGATACGCGCCGAGCGACTCGGACGCCGCGCAGTCGGCCTCCTTGAGCGCGACGTCGAGCAGCCCCTCGGGCAGCTCGGGCCCGATCAGGTACGGCGCGAGCGCCAGCTGCGTCGAGCCGGACTCACGCAGCTGCTCCGCGATGGCCGACACCGCGCCCTCGTCGTCGAGCGCCGCCGCCATCACCGGCACGGCCAGGCGCGCGGCCAGCAGCATCCCGGTGATCCCGGCCGCCTGGACGGCCTCCTCGCCGCCCACCGTGGCGAGGATGATGCCGTCGGCGGCCGTGGCCACCGTGAAGAGCCTCGCGCGGTCGGCACGGGCGAGCCCGGCCTCCGACAGCCGCACGTGCAGCGCCTCGGCGAGCAGCGGGTGCGGACCGAGGACCTCGGTCATCTCCGCCACGGCCTTGCTGTCCACAACGGCCTGACGTATGCGCCTGACCAGGGAGTTGTCGGGACCCGCGAGCAGCGGCACGACAACGGCCGAGATGCCCTCGGGCTCGGCGACGTCACGGCCGGCCGCCTTCGCCAGCTCGTAGCGCTCGAAACGCTGTTCGGCGGTCTGCGCCAGGACCGTGCCCAGCGCGGGGTACTCGTCGTCGTCGCCGTCCAGATAGCCGATCCGGGCGTCCAGGCCCGGCAGCTCGGAACGGGCGATGCTGACGACCTCCTCACCGAGGTTCCGCACCTCGGCACTCGGGATGCCGGGCATGGCCAGCACAAGCGTGGGCGCGCCCTCGGGCGCCGCCACGGGTTCGGGTCGACGGTGCCGCCCCGACTGTCGAGGTCGAGGCATTCGTACAGGCAGGCCGGGTGCCGGCCCAGTGGGGGAGCTCATGGCGCCGAATGCTACTGGTTTTGTGGGGTCGGCTGTTCGGGGAGGGTCCGGTCGTGCGTCATCTGTCCCTATTTTTTCGCTATGATGCTTAACCCTTATTCGTCCCGCTCTGTCGGAACGGACAACATCCGCCCGTCACGCGGCAGTCGGAGCGAACCGGTCGCGAGGGCCGCCGCGATCCGCAGGGCGCCCGTCAGCGGGTCGCCCGCCGCCGGCACCGGTCTCACGTGCGGCAGCCGGGCCGCCAACTCCGCCCGCACCGGCCGGAGCAGTGGATCACCGATCTTGAACAGCCCTCCCGTCAGGGCCACTTGACACCCCTCCACCCGCGGACAGGCCGCGACGGCCGCGTCCACGATGTGCCGAGCGGCCTCGTCGAGGATCCGCGCGGCGACCGGGTCGTCCGCGGCGCAACGGGCCACCTCGGGGGCGAAGGAGGCGAGCACGGCGGGCCGGTCGGTACGCGGATAGACCACCCCCGGCATCTCCCGGGCGGGACCGAACACGGCTTCCGTCCGGGACAGGAGTGCGGCCGAACCGCCGTGCCGGCCGTCGTACGCGCGCATCGCCGCCTCCAGGCCCGCCCGGCCGATCCAGGCACCGCCCCCGCAGTCGCCGAGCAGATGCCCCCAGCCGTCCGCACGCCGCCAGCCGGCCAGATCCGTGCCGAGCGCGATCATGCCCGTACCGGCGGCGACGACGGCGCCCGGACGCTGTCCGAGCGCCCCCGCGTACGCGGTGACGGCGTCGGCGGCCAGCGCCGACCGGCGCACTCCCAGAGCGCTTTCAAGCGCCGCCGGCAGTTCGGCGCGCAGCCCGTCGCCGAGCGTCGCCATACCGGCCGCCCCGATCGCGACGGCCACCGGCGACCGCACGCCCTCGCGTGTCAGCAGCGTCCGTACGGCGGGCAGCAACCGCTCCAGCAAATGGTCCGGATCGATCCCCGAAGGGCCGGTGCGGACCGGCTCGGCGGACACGGCGGTGCCGACGGTCCGGACGCCCACGTCGCCGTCCGCCGAGGCGTCCTTCGATCCGTCCTTCGGGCCGTCCGCGGCCTCGTCCACCGCCCCGAGGGCGATCCGCAGCCCGGACCCGCCCGAGTCCACGCCGAGCACCCAGCTCACGGCAGCGGCCAGTCGACCGGCTGAGCGCCCTGCTCGACGAGGAGTTCGTTCGCGCGGCTGAACGGACGCGAACCGAAGAAGCCGCGGTCCGCCGACATGGGGGAGGGGTGCGCCGACTCGATCGCGGGGAGCCGGCCGAGGAGCGGACGCAGATTGCGCGCGTCACGGCCCCACAGGATGGACACCAGCGGCTTGTCCCGCGCCACCAGCGCCCGGATCGCCTGCTCGGTGACCTCTTCCCAGCCCTTGCCCCGGTGCGCCGCCGGTTTGCGGGGAGCGGTGGTGAGCGCCCTGTTGAGCAACAGCACTCCCTGCCGGCTCCAGGGCGTCAGATCCCCGTTGGAGGGGCGGGGCGCCCCGATGTCCGTGTGCATCTCCCGGAAGATGTTGTCCAGACTGCCCGGCACCGGCCGCACCTCGGGGGCGACGGAGAAGCTCAGTCCCACCGCGTGCCCCGGGGTGGGATAGGGATCCTGACCGACGATCAGGACGCGTACCTCGTCGAACGGCTGCTGAAAGGCGCGCAGCACGTTCGGCCCGGCGGGCAGATACGTACGTCCCGCGGCGATCTCCGCGCGGAGGAAGTCGCCCATCGCTGTGATGCGTTGGGCCACAGGGGCGAGGGCGTCGGCCCATCCGGACTCGACGATTTCTTTGAGTTCACGTGCCACGGGGCGTCACTCTAATGCGCCGTCGGTCTTCGTGATCAACGAATCAGCCAAGGACGGCCGCCCGGACGCAGAGCACATCGGGGAGGTGCGAGGCGAGCTGCTGCCAGCTGTCGCCGTCGTCCGCGCTCGCGTACACCTCGCCGTTGCGGTTGCCGAAGTAAACACCGGCCGGGTCGGCGTCGTCCGTGCAGAGCGCGTCGCGCAGCACCGTCCCGAAGTGGTCGCCCTCGGGCAGCCCCGTGCTCAGGGCCTCCCAGGTCTCGCCCGCGTCGCTCGTACGGTAGATCCGGCAGCGCCGGCCGGCGGGCACCCGGTCGGAGTCGGCCTGGATCGGGAAGACGTACGCCATGTCGCCCCGGTGCGGATGGGCCGCGACGGCGAAGCCGAAGTCGGACGGCAGCCCGGAGCCGATGTCCTTCCAGTGGGCGCCCCCGTCGTCGCTGCGGAACACGCCCCAGTGGTTCTGGAGGTAGAGCCGGTCCAGATCGACCGCGTCCTGGGCGATCTTGTGGACGCACTGGCCGAACTCCGGGTCGGGGTCGGGCAGGAAGACCGCCGACACGCCCTTGTTGGAGGGCCCCCAGCTCGCGCCACCGTCACGTGAGCGGAACACGCCCGCCGTCGACACCGCGACCATCACCGCGTCCGGGTCCCTGGGGTCGGTCACCACCGTGTGGACCGCCTCACCGCCACCGCCGGGCACCCACCGCGAACGCGTCGGATGCTCCCACAGCGGCCGGACCAGCTCGAACGTCTCGCCCCGGTCCTCCGAGCGGAACAACGCGGCGGGTTCGGAGCCCGCGTACACCACGTCCGGCGCGGCCGGTCCCGCCGGATGCAGCTGCCAGACCCGCTCCAGCGACGCGCCGGTGTCCTTGGGGAACTTCACGGCCGGCGCGCTGGGCTCGGTCCAGCTCGCGCCGAGGTCGTCGGAGTGGAAGACGGACGGGCCCCAGTGCGCGCTGTCGCCGCCGACCAGCAGGCGCGGCACGGAGTGACGGGTGTCGATCCCGATCGAGTACACGGCCTGCGCGTTGAAGTGCGGTCCGTCGAGCTCCCACCGTCCGCCGTGCCTGCGGCCGATGAAGAGTCCTTTGCGCGTGCCCACGGTGAGCAGTACGTCAGTGGTCATGGCGGATACCTCCGAAGACGCCGTTGTCCCAGACTCCGGACAGTCTGCACCCACCCACTGACAACGGACCTCCGGACGCGTCCGCGGGGGCCCGGCAGAGGCGTCCGAAGGCCGGGAAGGCACCGACCTGCCCTTATGCCCGCTCGGCCGTCCTCCGCGCCGACCCGAGGAGGGCGATCTCCTCCGCCGAGAGCCGGATCGCACCGGCCGCCACGTTCTCGACGAGGTGCTCGGGATCGCCGGTCCCGGGGATGGCCAGCACATGCGGGCCCTGCTCCAGCGTCCAGGCCAGCCGTATCTGCGCGGGCGACGCGCCGTGCGCCCGCGCGACGGCGAGCACCGCCTCGTCGTCCGTCGCGCCGGCGCCCGCCTCGCGCCGCCCGCCGGCGATCGCGAAGAACGGTACGAAGGCGATCCCCAGGTCACCGCACTCCCGCAGGAGCTTCTGCTCGCCGCCCGGGGCATCCACGCTGTAGGCGTTCTGCACACAGACGACGGGGGCGATGGCACGCGCCTCGGCCAACTGCTCCGACGTCACGTTCGAGACCCCGAGATGACGGACGAGCCCCGCGTCCCGCAGCTCGGCCAGCGCGCCGAAGTGCTCGGCTATGGAGCGGCTCGCCCAGCTCCCCGGTGGCCGCAGATTCACCACGTCCAGCTGGTCCCGGCCGAGCTGGCGCAGATTCTCCTCGACCTGGCCGCGCAGCTGCTCCGGCCCGGCCCACCACCACTCTCCCGCGGGGTCCCTGGCCGGCCAGACCTTGGTGGTGATGACCAGATCGTCCGGGTAGGGCGAGAGCGCGGTGTTGATCAGCTCGTTGGCGGAGCGGGTCGGGGAGAAGTAGAAGGCGGCCGTGTCGATGTGGTTCACGCCGACCTCGACGGCGCGCCGCAGTACCTCGACGGACCTCGCGCGGTCGCTCCGCCCGCCCCCGGGGCCGAAGGGGATGCCCCCGGTCAGGCGCATGGCGCCGAACCCGACGCGGTTCACGGTCAGATCACGGAGCCGCCAGGTGCCGGCGGCCGTCGCGGGGCGCGGACGCGTGTCAGACATGGGTCTCCTCTGTGGGAAGGGCGGGCGGGTGGTCCCGAAGGATCGGCCCGGCCGGGGGAGCCGGATCCGGGCATGAAAAAAGCCTCCCCGGCGGATTCGAGTCCGCACAGACAGGAGGCGTGAACGACACGTCACTCTAGCAGCCCGGCCCCACCCGCCGGCCCCGGCCTCCCGTCACCGCCGAGGAGACCCCGGGCGGACGAGTCCCGCGCTACGTACCGGACGGCCCCCGCTCACCGCGCGCCGCCGCGAGCAGCCCCTCCCAGTCCGGGATCTTCACCGACCGCCGCCCCAGCCCCGCGCCCAGCGCCGCCTCCGCGTCCTCGATCGCCAGCCAGCCCGTCCACTCCACCGGTCGCTGCCCGGCCGCCCACAGCGCGTCCAGCGGGTCCCCGGTGATCCGGCGCGCGCCCAGCGCCGGCGCGTCCGCGAGGAGGGAGGCGACCGTCTCCTTCGCGCAGGCGCGATTGGTGCCGATCACGCCTGTCGGACCGCGCTTGATCCACCCCGCCACGTACTCGCCGGGAGACGCCGCCCCCTGCCGCAGCACCCGGCCCGCCAGATGCGGCACCGTGCCGGTCGTCTCGTCGAAGGGCAGCCCGGTGAGCGGCACCCCCCGGTAGCCGACCGCCCGCAGGACGAGCCCCGCCTCGATGGACTCGTACGTCCCGGTGCCCCGCACCCCGCCGTGCCCGTCGGGGGCGGTGCGCTCGAACCGTACGGCCGTCACCCGGCCACCGGCCCCGAGCAGCTCCACCGGGCGCAGGAAGAACCGCAGATGGATCCGGCGTGCCCGCCCCAGCTCGGGCGCGCCCGCCCAGCCGCGTACGACCTCGACGTTGCGCCGGTTGACGGCCGCCAGCGGCCGGGCCTCGCGTGCGGGCGGACCGGAGGCGGTGGGCATAGCCGGGGCCGGGGCGTACGCCGGGTCGAGCGCCAGGTCGGCGGGCTCGACCCGTACCTCGGCGGAGGGCAGTGAGCCCAGCTCGCGCAGCTCCTTCGTGGTGAACTTCGCCTGCGACGGACCGCGCCTGCCCACCATGTGCACCTCCCTGACCGCGCTCCCGGCCAGCGCGCCGAGCGCCGGGTGCGGCACGTCCGTCGGCCGGAAGTCCTCCGCGCCGCGGGCCAGGACGCGCGCCACGTCGACCGCGACGTTGCCGACGCCGATCACCACCACCGAGCGCGCGCCGAGCCCGAAGCCGCCGGGCACGGCGTCGGGGTGCGCGCTGTACCAGGACACGAAATCGGTCGCCGAGTGGCTGCCGGCCAGGTCCTCGCCGGGAACACCGAGCCGGCGGTCCCGGGCGGCGCCGACACAGTAGACGACGGCGTGGTAGAGCCCGAGGAGCCGTTCGGGTGTGAGGCCGTGCGCGCCGATCTCGACGTTCCCGAGGAAGCGCACGCGTTCGTGCTCCAGCACCGAACGCAGCGTGTTCTGGAGGGACTTGATCTTCTCGTGGTCGGGCGCGACGCCGTAGCGCACCAGTCCGTACGGGGCGGGGAGCCGGTCCAGGACATCCACCAGGATGCCGGGGACCCGCGACTGCTGGACAAGGGCCTGGGCGGTGTAGACCCCGCTGGGGCCCGATCCGACGACGGCGATGCGCGGCACGGCGCGCTCCTTCCGGCGGGAGACCTCCAGCATCGCACCGGCGCGCGGGGCTGGGGAGTACGCGGGGCGGTCGCGTCGCGGGCGACCGCCGCCGGTGAGGGGTACGGCAGTGCGCTGACCGAGTGCGATGCACGCCGGCGGCGGGTGTGCCACGACGAAGGGGCAGAATTGCCTGATTAAGTGGTGAATGTGTCAGAACTTGAGATGACTTCCGCCGCTGAGCCCGCGATCCCTGTCCGGCCCGGGTGGGAGGTGCAGGGGTATGGCACCGTCACCTGCGACACCCCGCCGGGTGGCCGGTGCGAACTGCCGAGACACGAACTCGTACCACCCTGGGTCGACATCCGGCTGACATTCGCCGACGGCGCCCGGGTCGACGTACTGGCCGTCCTGAGGGACGGCGTCGTCGCCGTGGAGGACGCGCAGGCCGATCCGCCGCTGCCGCTGGAGGACCTGACCGAGCTGGCCGACTGGATCGAGGCCCCGATCGAGTACGCCTGCCGGGTGGTCGCGGGACAGCATGATGTGGAGGCGGAGTCCCTCGCCGACGACGCGACGGCGGCGGGCCCGATGGTGGCCGACACGCCGACGGCCGCCCCGAAGAACGTCTCGGACGCGCCCGGGTCGGCCGTGGCCGTGACGGAGGAGGGCGCGGGCTACGAGTACGAGTGCGGTGCCTTCGGCACCGACGCCGACCTGATGGACGACGAGCCCCTGCCCGGCGGCCGGCACCGCGCCGACGACCCCTCGTCGTCCGACCGCGCCGACCGGCGCGGCGTGGCCGAGACGTACCGCAGGGCACAGCAGTTGGGGCAGGACCCGGTCCTCGCGGTGATGTGCGCGACGGGTTACGGGCGCCGCAAGTCGCTCAGCGTCATCGCGAGCGCCCGCGACGACGGCTATCTGACGCCTCGTCACCGCCGCCGCTGACCGCGCCGGCACGCGACGGCGGGGTCCACCGGGTCCGTGTTACAGCGAGCGCATCCGGTTGATCTCGGACGTCTGCTGCGCGATCACATCGTTGGCCATCTCTTCGAGCTGGATGTTGTTGCCGCCGGAGAGGGCGTCCGTCGCCATAGTGACCGCACCCTGGTGGTGCGTGACCATGAGGCTGATGAAGAGGTCGTCGAACGCCTTGCCCTTCGCGGCGCGCAGCTTCGTCAACTGGGCTTCGGTCGCCATGCCCGGCATGGCCATCGAGCCGTGGTCGTGGCCGCCCTCCTTCTTCGCCTTCTCCTCGCCGCCGTTGATCTTCAGCCAGCCCTCCATGGCGCCGATCTCCGGCTTCTGCGACGCGGCGATGCGCTCGGCGAGCCGCTTGACCTGGCTGGATCCGGCGCGGTCCGGGGCGAGTTCGGTCATCACCAGCGCCTGGCTGTGGTGCTGGATCATCATCGTCGCGTAGCCGTAGTCGGACGAGTTGGGTGTGTTGTCCGGGATCTCCTTCGCCGCCTCCTCGGGGGAGAGGGTCCTGGACTTCTCGCCCGGTTTGCCGGGGGCGACCACCTGTCCGGTGGCCTCGCTCTTCGTCTCGCCCTTCTTGCCGTCGTCGCCCGAGTCGCAGGCTCCCAGGGCGAGTAGAGCGGCCAGGGCCGCCGCGGCCACGACGGGCCGGAGGGCACGTGGACTCCTGGTCCGGATCAACACGGCGACCTCCTGTGATACTTGATGTGTAACGGGCACGTTGTCAGGCACTTTCCTAACACGCTTCCGGACACGAATGATCAAAAACTTTCATTACATCTGGGTTGCCATCTGTTGAGATGTACATGTGAAGGACGATACTGCCGACGTCCGTAAGCCGTTCAACTGGGAACGGATACAAGGGAGGACGCAGTGACTTCGTTGCACAGCACCCGCGTGCGGCGCAGACGTCTGGGCGTGGCAGCAGCCGCTGCCGCCGGGCTCTTCGCCACGCTGCTGGCCGCCGGACCGGCGGTCGCGACGCCTGACCCCGGCGACAAGCCGGCCAAGGAAGAGACTTCCAAGAGCCAGCGCGCCGAGGCCAAGAAGGCCATCGAGAACAACGACATACCCGGCGTGGACGAGATCATCCACAGTGACAACATGTCGCACGTCGCCAACGTCCCCAAGGAGCACCTGAAGGGGACAAACTCGGACATCGCGTTCCAGGGGAAGTACGCCTTCTCCGGGAACTACGACGGCTTCCGGATCTTCGACATCAGCAAGCCGTCGAAGCCCAAGACGGTCGCCCAGGTCCTCTGCCCCGGTGGTCAGAACGACATATCCGTCTCGGGAGACCTGCTCTTCCTGTCGACGGACGCCTCGCGCAGTGACAACTCCTGCTCCAGCGTCTCGGCGCCGGCGACGGAGAAGTCCTCCTGGGAGGGCATGAAGATCTTCGACATCAGCGACAAGCGGAACCCCGAGTACGTCGCCGCTGTCGAGACCGCGTGCGGTTCGCACACGCACACGCTGGTTCCCGAGGGCAAGAACGTGTACGTGTACGTCTCCTCGTACTCGCCGAGCGCCTCGTTCCCGGACTGCCAGCCGCCGCACGACGGCATCAGCATCATCAAGGTGCCCCGCAAGGCGCCCGAGAAGTCGAAGATCGTCGAGTTCCCGGTGCTCTTCCCGGACGGCGGTAACCCGGGCGCGCCCACCAACCCGGGCGTCTCGGCCACCACCGGCTGCCACGACATCACCGTGCTGCCCTCCAAGGATGTCGCCGCCGGTGCCTGCATGGGCGACGGCATTCTGTTCGACATCAAGAACCCGGAGGCGCCGAGGGTCATCGACCGCGTCCAGGACAACGTCAACTTCGCGTTCTGGCACTCCGCGACCTTCAACCAGGCCGCCAACAAGGTCGTCTTCACGGACGAGCTCGGCGGCGGTGGCGCGGCGACCTGCAACGAGGAGATCGGCCCGAAGCGCGGAGCGGACGGCATCTACGACATCCTCGGCAAGGGCGACAAGCGGAAGCTGGAGTTCAAGAGCTACTTCAAGATCGACCGCCCGCAGGCGGACGCCGAGGTGTGCGTGGCGCACAACGGCTCGCTGATCCCGGTCAAGGGCAAGGACATCATGGTCCAGGCCTGGTACCAGGGCGGCATATCGGTCTGGGACTTCACCAACTCGTCGAAGCCGAAGGAGATCGCCTACTTCGAGCGCGGCCCGGTCACCCTCGACCAGGTCACGACGGCCGGCCCCTGGTCGGCGTACTACTACAACGGCTACATCTACTCGAACGACATCGCCAAGGGTCTGGACGTCATCAAGATCGACGACCGCCGGACGGACGAGGCGAAGCGGGTGCGGATGGACGAGCTCAACGTCCAGACGCAGCCCGACTACTTCGAGGACTTCCGCAACTGACCGGCGCGGCCGGCCGCTGAGGCGGCCGGCCGGACCGGCCGAACGGTCGTCAGACGCTGCGCCGGGCGGGCTCCCCGCCCGGCGCAGCGTGGTAGTCCGGATCAAGCCCGAACCGCTGGAACAGCTCGTTCCGCAGGCTGACCAGCGGCATGCCCGCCCCGGGCAGCAGAATCGCGAACACGGCGCCCATCATCAGCGCGCGCAGCAACGGGTAGTCGCGGTCCACGTCGTCCGACCCGTACCGCACCATCGTCTCGCGCAGCAGCTCCGCGAGCCGCTGCTGCTCCGCGCACTGGACGAAGCCCTCGGCCTGGAGTATCCCCGCCATATGGGCGCGCATCAGGACCGGATGGTCGACCGTGAGACCGAGGACGGCGTCGATGGCGCGCGCCAGCAGCTCATGGCCGTCGTCGGTACGGGGCTCGCGCTCCAGGGCCGCCCGCAGAGTGCGGTGCATCAGCCGGTGTACGGCCGACTGGAACATCTGGCGCTTGCCGGGGAAGTAGTACGAGACCAGCCCCCGTGCCGCTCCGGCCCGGTCGGCGATGTCGGCGAGGGTCGTCCCGTCGAATCCGCGCTCCTCGACAAGGTCCACGGTGGCCTGCAGGAGCCGTTCGCGGGAACGCCGACGAAGTTCTTCATTGACCGATGCGCTTCGCGGGGACATGCTGGACTCCTGCGTTGACTGGCTCCTAGCCAGTATACTCAGCACGTCCCTGTGGCCCGATTCATCGGGCCTGGTCGGCGTGGGACGAGGCTGTCTGTCTTGGGCGACGCGGGGGATCGTCCAAGGCGGACGGCTTTTTGTGTTTCCGCACCGGTGGACCCGCCAGGGCCGGCGCCCGTCGACCGCTCCACCCATCGCCGGACGCGCGACGGGCGGTCGATAAATGCGTTGCCCGGCGCGATCCCCCGGGCCGATGATCGTGGGATGGTCCCCACTCCCCCCGACGGCCGCGCCGGCATCGACGCCGCCCTGGTGAAACGCCTCGTCGCCGCCCAGTTCCCCCGGTGGAGCGGGCTGCCGGTCGTACCCGTGGAGGTCGACGGCTGGGACAACAGGACCTACCGGCTCGGCGACAGCATGACGGTCCGGCTGCCCACGGCCGCCGGCTACGTTCCCGCCGTCGACAAGGAGAACCGGTGGCTGCCCAGGCTGGCGCCCTCGCTGCCCGTGGCGGTGCCGACCGTCCTCGGCCGGGGCGTTCCGGGCGAGGGATATCCCTTCCCCTGGTCGGTGCGGGGCTGGGTGCCCGGTGAGACGGCTCGGCGTGAACGCGTCCGGGACATGTCCCGATTCGCCGTCGACCTGGCCGAGTTCCTGGCAGCCCTGCGGCGCTGTGATGTCACCGACGGGCCCGTCGCGGGGGAGCACAGCTTCTACCGTGGAGCACCGCCCGCGCATTACGACGAGGAGACGCGCCGCTGTCTGGACGCCCTCAAGGGGCAGGTGGACACCGACCGCGCCGCCGCCGTGTGGGAAGCCGCGCTCGCGGCCGAGTGGCACGGAGACCCCGTGTGGTTCCACGGCGACATCGCCTCCGGCAACCTGCTGGTCGCCGACGGGAGGCTCACCGCCGTCATCGACTTCGGTACGGCCGGGGTCGGCGATCCCGCCTGCGATCTGGTGATCGCGTGGGGGATGTTCGCGGGCGAGGACCGGGAGGCGTTCAGGCGGGCGGTCGGCCAGGACGACGGCACCTGGGCGCGCGCACGTGGCTGGGCCCTGTGGAAGTCGCTGCTGGTCCTGTCCCAGACCATCGACACGGACGAGGACCTGGCCGCCGTCAACCGGCGGGTGATCGACGAAGTCCTCGCGGACCACGATCACTTCGCCTGACCGCGCGGATTCCACCCCCGGCGACGACGGCCGCGCCCCGCACGCGGGACGCGACCGTCACTCGACTCAGACCGGGGACGGCGTGCTCAGGCCGCGCAGTACTGGGACTCCTTGCCTATCGACCGGTACATGCAGTCGGCGTTCTCCAGCAGTTGCAGGACCGCGTCGCGGTTGCGGCTCGTCTCCCGCTCGATGACCTCGTCGGGCGGGTAGAAGCCGCCGCCACCGCCGAAACTACCCGGGTACATCTCGAAGGTGTACGCGAACACCTTCTGGTTGCCCCACAGCCAGTCGTCGATCGACCCGTCCGTGATGTACAGGTCGCTCGCCTGCTCGGCGGTGTAGCCGTTGCTGGCCGCCATCTTGCCGCCGACGGCGGCGAAGGCGTTCCGGTCGTCCAGCGTCATGCCGGGAGCGGTGTCGGCGTTCGTGTAGCCGTACGGCCAGAGCACCAGTTCGCTGTAGGTGTGGAAGTCGATGGCCGCCTTGAGCTGCTGCCTGCCGCCGACGATCCGGCCGCGCGCGAAGTCCGCGACGACCTTGACCTCCGGCGCGGACTCGGCGCGGGGGCCGCGGTACGTCTCGGAGCCGGGGCTCGTGGAGGAGCCGCCGCAGCAGCCCCACTGGAAGGCCCAGTTGCGGTTGAGGTCGGTACCGATCGCCGAGGAGCCGGAGTTGGGCTGGCGGTTCTTGCGCCAGCTGCGGTAGGAGCCGGTGGCGATGTCGTACTCTCCGCCGTCCGGGTTGACGTCCGGGACGATCCAGATCTCGCGGCTGTTCACGGCGTTGGTGACCCGTGAGTCGGTGCCGTAGCTGTTGCCGAGTTCACGGATCAGATACAGCGCCATCTCGACGGTGAGGTGCTCTCGGGCGTGCTGGTGGTGCGTGAAGAGCACCTCGGGCTCGTTCTCGTCCGTCGCCACGTTGTCGCTGATCTTGACCGCGATGATGTCCCGGCCCTCGTAGCTCTTGCCGATGACGCGCTTGCTGATCAGATTCGGATGGGCGGAGATCCGCTGGTTGATCTCGGCGTTCATCTCGGCGTAGTTGTGATAGCGCGAGTCGGCCGAGGGGAAGTCGAACGGCACCGGGGCCTTGCCGTTCGTCCTGGCGGGCGGCGCGGGCAGCGGGTCGAGCTCGTGGCCGAGCGCCCGCAGCCGCTCCGCCTGGGAGTCGGTGGCGCTGACGACCGTCGAGCGTGCGCCCGCCTCGTCCACGGACACGCCGGTCGCCGCCAGGGCTGTGCGGGCCGCGGGGTCGGAGGCGCCGGGGATCTCGTACTGGCGGATCCGCTCGTCGGCCACGCCCGCGGTCCCGGGCGCGGCCTTCGCGGCCGGCGCCGGGGGCGCGGCCTCGGCCGTGAACGGGACGGCCACGGCGAGCGCCAGCATGACCGCGAGAGCGGCGGTCCTCGATCTGTGCTCGCGTATTCGAAGTCGCATGTTGTCTCCCGGAT
>NZ_JBHXRM010000027.1:86622-117844 GCF_042716895.1 Streptomyces sp. NPDC058653
TGAACGGGACGGCCACGGCGAGCGCCAGCATGACCGCGAGAGCGGCGGTCCTCGATCTGTGCTCGCGTATTCGAAGTCGCATGTTGTCTCCCGGATGGGGGGTGGGGGGTTGGCGTCCGCCGGGCGGCCGGGGCCGGTTCACCGGGCGGGGCCTGGTTGTTCGCGCACATCGTGACGGGGTGGCATGGCCCGGTCAAGTAACGAACTTCGGCCACCCCGGGCGGCGTGCGTGCCCGGCCCGGGGCCGTGCGTGTCACCGTCCGGGCCGGCAGCCCACGGCGTGTACCTCGCCGTGCGCCGAGCCGAGTCGCGCACCACCGCGTGCCGCGTCGATCGCCCTGGGCCTCCCGTGAGTTGGGCAGGCGGGACGTAGGGGCCGAGGCGAGCTCCTACGCGAGCGGGTACGGCGCCCCCGACGCGTACCCGCTCCATGACGGCCGTCGCCGTCGCCGGGACCCACCCCCGGGGCGAGCAGCGTCGCCGCCCGCCCCGTGAAGCGGTCCCGGACCTCGCCGCCGCCCCGGGTGGCAGGGGCGGGCTCCCTCAGCGGGTCAGGGCGAGGACCGGGCGCAGGCCGGCCGGGCGCTCCTCCACCGGCAGATGGTCCACGAAGTGGACGGCGCAGCCCAGTTCGGCCGCCCCGCCGTCCGCCTCTCGGTTGTCGCCCACCATCAGCACGTCGCGCGGATCCTGTCCGAGAGCCTCGCAGGCCGTGCCGAAGAGCCGCGGGTCCGGTTTCTGGACGCCGTGCTCGTAGGAGAGCACATAGGCGTCCACGTACTCGTCCATACCGTGCGCGCGGAAGACCGGGCGCAGGTCCCAGCCGATGTTGCTGATGACACCGACACCGATGCCCTCACGCTTCAGGGTGCCGAGCACCTCCGCCGTGTCCGCGTACGGACGCCAGGCGTCGGGCGTCCGGTGCCGTTCGTAGAGCGCGTCGTAGAGCCGGGGGTCGGGGAGCACCACCTGCCGGGCGAGGCCGGTGTACGCGGCCCTGTGCCGCTCCGCGCTCTCGTCGCGCGTCGCCCACAGACCCGCCAGATCCGGCGGCAGCTGCTGCGGCGACGATCCGCCGGGCAGGGCGCCCGCGACGGCCAGCTGGACCGCGTACCGCCGGACCTCGTCGGGCGGCACCGGAACGCTCAACTCGTCGAGTACGGCCCGCAGCCAGGAACCGGCCGATTCGATGCGGAACAGAGTTCCTGAGAAATCGAAAAGCACACCCTTGATCTTCATGGACCCGATCCTCGCGGGGTCACCGCCATCGGGACAAGGCCCGTCCTTCGTACGTGGCGACGGACACGGCCACCAGACACGCCCCGAACAGCCAGCCGCCCACCACGTCCGAACTCCAGTGCACGCCCAACCAGACGCGGTTGAACCCGGAGCCGAGCACCGACACGGCCCCCACCACCAGGGCGGCGCGCCACAGAGGGCCGCTCAGGCCGTGTCCCCGCAGGAGCCACAGCAGTACTCCGACGGTGACGGTGGCGGTCATCGCGTGGCCCGAAGGGAACGCCGCGTAGTGGGCCGAATCGAGCGGGTCCGGCCAGCTGGGGCGCTCACGGCCGACGGCCGCCTTCACCCCCTGCGACACCAGCGCGCCGACCAGGGACGTCAGGGCGACCCAACAGGCCAGGAGGCGTGAGCCGCTGAACCAGAGCAGGAAGAAGGCGACGGCCGTCAGGAGGCGCATCGTCCAGGGGTCCCAGACCCAGTCGGTGAGAATCCGGTTCGCGTGGGTGGCGCCCGGGGCGTCGACCGCCGACCGGTGCAGATCGACCGAGATGGTCCGGTCGAGCGAGAACAGCGGACCCCACCCGGCGGCGACGAGCGCCAGCAGTACCAGGGACGCCACGCCCAGGACGACCGCGAGACGGGCCGGGGTCACGGCTCCCGACGGCGTGGGCGGCGACGGTGAGTCCGAACGTGACTGCGGCGGCACGGCGGGGGATTGCATGCGCTGATCCTTCACTACGACGGGCCCGGCAAACTATCCCAGCGTGCGTAGGGCCGGGATGAACGCCACCACGAGCGGAACGGCGGGCACCAGGGCCGCCGCCGCCGTCAGCCGCAGCCGGCGGCCCGCCGTGAGCCGGGGAAGAGGCGTCAGCAACCGGTCGACCCGGCGCGGCAGTTCGGTGTCGGGCGTGGGGCAGGGGCCGAACACCCCCCGGTCCTCGTTCAGTTCGACCAGGGCGAGCGCGATCGTCAGCCGCCCGAAACGGCGCGAGGCGACATCGTCGGCGGCCAGCTCGACCAGGCGGTGCATCTCGGCCCGGAACGCGGCGAAGACGGGCACCTGCGGGAAGCCGTTGGCCAGCGCGGACGAGCAGTGCAGCAGCCAGTCGTGCCGGGCCCGGGCGTGGCCCTGTTCATGGGCCAGCACCGCGTCGAGCTGACGGCCCTTGAGCCGCCGCAGGGCCGCCGTGGTGATGACCAGCTGCGGGGCGGCGCCCGGCAGCCACCAGGCACCGGGGCGCTCGCCCTCAAGGACGACCAGGGGGTCGCCGCCGGACTCCTCGCCCGGCAACAGCGGTGAGCGGACGAGCAGTTCCTCGCGCCGCCGCTTGCGGCGCCTGTGCGCCCGGTGGATCTCGCGCGTGAGCATCGCGCCCGTCCAGAGACCGCCGGCCGCGAGCAGCACGGCCAGCGCCGCGGACCAGGGCCGGTGCGTGCCGAGCGCGTACGCCTCCACGACCCCGCTCGGGGCCGGGGCGAAGACATGTCCCCGTACGGCCAGCCAGGCCGCCGCCGCGCTGAAGGTCATGGCGAGGACGCAGCAGAGCAGTACGGCGGCCACCACGCACTGCCAGACCCAGAGGGCCACCACCGGCTCGCGCTCGGGCCATTCGGTGCGCGCCAGCAGTCGCGGTGCGACCACCGCGGCCAGCGCACCGAGCGTCAGCAGCACGAGGGAGACCATCATGGTCGTCAGTTTATGAGTGCGGCGCCGCTCAGAGGGGCGGCCAGGGGCGCCAAGTGACGCAGGACACGGTCGTCGCGCCCCGCGCCTGCCTTACGAGTCCCGCCCGGCCGGGAGGCCTGGCCCGGGACGTCCGGCCCGCGCTGCCCGCGCGTCGTAGGTCGTCGGTCGTGCGTCAGAGCGTGAGCAGCATCGCCAGCATCGCGATGCCCATCGAGAGCCGGCAGGCCAGCGTCAGCTCGGGCCGGCCGTCCCGAACGCCCGTCGCGGTGTCCGTCACGACCCCGGTGGCCGCTCCACCGAGGGCACCGCCCACGCCGCCGAACTCACCGCCGCTCTCCGTGCTCTCCCCGCCCGTCCCGGGCACGATCGGGCCCGTTCGCTCCGGCGCGCTCACGCTCTGCAACGGCAGCAGCCGCGCGCCCGTCCACAGCACGAACCCGGCGTAGTAGATCAGCAGCACACCCGTGGCCAGGGGGGTGCCGCCCGCCTCGTGCCCGGCGTGCGCGCCGCCGGGGAGCAGGGCCATCGCCACCGCCATGTAGACCATGGCGAGCATCCCCACGAGATGGTGCAAATGGTGCGAGGTTCCCCGGGCCGGGCCCAGCGCGCGGAGCGCCGCGACCCCGAACACCGTCGCGTACACCAGCCAGACCCAGCGCGGGGGAGTGATCACCGCGGCCGGCACCGCCATCGCCGCCATCCCGAATCCCATCAGGGCCTCGCCGCCGGCCGTGCCGCGCCACCCGCCGCCGCCCCGCGGTCCCAGCAGGCAGTAGGTCCCGGCCGCCGCGCAGAGCGCCACGACCAGCCAGCCGGCGGTCGCCGGTCCGTGCACCGCGCACCTCCCCCTCGCCACGCTCCAACAATGTCCGCACAAACGGTGTCAACGGTGAAATGCCCCAGTCGTTCGAGGCGCACGCGAGCGCAGAGAGACACGGGGGGAGCACACGGGGGGCCTCAGCCACCGGTCGGCAGGCGTGGAAACCGCCTGCTTCTCGCATTCCACTGGAAACGGAAAACGTAAAGAAAATAGGCTGACACAACTCTTCCGAATTGGTCTGGACAAAAGCGTCCCGGGGACCTTGTGGTGACCCTCGGGACGCGGATACTTTGCGATGGTGCGCCACGGAGGCGGGCGGGCTGCCGCCGCCTGTAATTCCCCCCACCCCCGTGGATACGCGTTTTTCCTGGCAGATTTCTAGTGGGAGGAAATACTCCGTGAGTATTTCGAGACGCGCCGTCATAGCGTCGGCGCTGGCCGGCACAGCAGCGGCCGGTGGTGTCCTCGGCAGCCAGCAGGCCGGCGCCGCGACAGGGCCACGTGGCAGGGCGCAAGCGGCACCCGCCGCGAGTCCCCCCGGCGACGTGGTCGGCAAGATCAGCGTCGGGTACCAGGGCTGGTTCGCCTGCAAGGGCGACGGTTCCCCGATCGACAGCTGGTGGCACTGGAGCCAGAACGCCGGGCAGCCGCCGTCGCTCGGCAATACGACCATCAAGTCGTGGCCGGATGTGCGCGAGTACACCCGTACATTCCCCACGGCTTATCCGAATCTGAACAATGGCCAGCCGGCCTCGCTGTTCTCCTCGCACGACCAGCAGACCGTCGACACCCACTTCCGGTGGATGCGCGAGAACAACTGCGACACCGCCGCGCTCCAGCGGTTCAATCCCATGGGCGGCGAAGGCCCGATCCGTGACGCGATGGCGCGCAAGGTACGCCAGTCGGCGGAGGCCAACGGCCGGAAGTTCTACATCATGTACGACGTCACCGACTGGCGGGCCATGCAGTCGGAGATCAAGCAGGACTGGACCAACAAGATGAAGGCGTACACGTCGTCGGGCGCGTACGCGAAGCAGAACGGCAAGCCCGTCGTCTGTATCTGGGGCTTCGGCTTCGCCGACGACAAGCGTCCGTTCGCGCCCCCGGAGTGCCTGGACGTCATCAACTGGTTCAAGGGACAGGGCTGTTACGTCATCGGCGGTGTGCCCACGCACTGGCGCAACGGCAACAGCGACTCCCGGCCCGGCTTCTCCGGGGTCTACCACGCCTTCAACATGATCTCGCCGTGGATGGTCGGGCGGATGGGCACCGTCGCCCAGGCCGACCAGTTCTACCGGGACGTCAACACCCCCGACAAGGCGGACTGCGACGCCAGCGGCATCGACTACCAGCCCTGCGTGATGCCGGGAGACCTCCAGTCCAGGCATCGCGCCCACGGCGACTTCATGTGGCGGCAGTTCTACAACATGTGCCGGCTCAACGTCGCGGGGATCTACATCTCCATGTTCGACGAGTACAACGAGGGCAACCAGATCGCCAAGACCGCGGAGAACGGCTCGCAGGTGCCGTCCGGCTCCGGCATCTGGGCCCTCGACGAGGACGGCACGGCCTGCTCGTCGGACTACTACCTCCGGCTCACCGGTGACGGCGGCCGGATGCTCAAGAAGCAGATAGGACTCACCGCCACCCGGCCCACCCCGCCCAGGTAGCGCCCCGAGGCGGAGCCGGCCCGTCCGGCGACCGGTCACAGCAAGGGCGCGGGCCGCCGGGATCCTCCCCGGCGGCCCGCGCGCCGTCAGCTCGTCGGCAGCTGGCGCGCCCGTGTCTCGCGCCCGCGCAGCCTCGGAGTGAACGTCGCGTGGAAGATGGTGGAGGCCGCCCCGACGGCCGCGGCCCCCGCGCTCAGCACGGAGGGCTCCACCTCGACCCGGCGCAGCCGCCGGGCGGTCGGGAACTCGTTGACGGTACGGGCGATCTCGGCCAGATAGAAGTCGGCGACGTCGTCGGTGAAGAACGGCCCGCCGAGGACGATCAGATCGATGTCCAGCAGATCGGTCAGGCCCAGCGCGCCCCGTCCGACCGCCCGCGCCACCTCACGTACGGCCGCCGTCGCCGCCCGGTCGCCCGCCGCCGCGGCCCGGCCCACCGCGAGATACGCGGCGATGCTGCCGCTCGCCGCCGCCGGGCGCAGACCGCCGCGCGCCGCCAGGTCGGGCACGGAGACCGGCGGATTGCACTCGGGCAGGATCTCGGGGCGGCCGTCCTCGTCCACCCGGCCCAGGGCGATCGCGCAGAGCTGGCCGAACTCGCCCGCGTTGGAGCTGACACCCCGGTAGATGTCGCCGTTCAGATAGAGGCCGGTGCCCACCCCCGTACCGAGATAGAGATACGCGAAGTCCCTGGCCCGCCGGTCGCGGCCGATCCAGCGCTCGCCGGCCGCCGCCGCCGTCGAGTCCTTCTCCATGATCACCGGGCAGGGGAAGTGGTCCTTGAGGAGATAGAGCAGCGGAAGATCGCCCCAGGCCGACATCAGGGGCGGCCCCAGCACCGTCCCGGACGCGATGTCCACCGGGCCCGGCACCGCGACCCCGATGCCGAGGAACCCCTCGGGCCGTACCGCCCCGCCCGCCTCGGCCAGCGTCTGGCGGCCCAGCGCGGCCACCCGCTCCACGAACTCCGCCGGATCGGTGTCCGCGCTGACCGACCGGGTGCGGGTGTGGACGATCGCCCCGTCCAGGTCGATCACCACCGCGGTCAGCAGCTCGGGATCGATATGGATGCCGAGCGCGTGCGCGGCGGCTCCGCGCAGCCGTACCGGCGTACGCGGTTTGCCCGAGGTGGCGCGCAGTTGCGCCTCCTCGATCAGGATGCCCCGGTCCAGCAGCGACCGCGCGATACGGGACACCGACTGCTGGGTGAGGCCGGTGCGGTGGGCGATCTCGCCCCGGGTGATGGTGCCGGAGAGGCGGACGGTCTCGATGACCACGCACTCGTTGAACGACCCCAGGTCGATCTGGTTGACACCGCTCCAGGTGTGGCCGCGCGCGGAGCTGTCCGTCGCCTCGTCGGCGCCGAGATGGCCCGCCACGTTCTCGCGCAGCCAGCGCACGGTGTGCTGCGGGTCGTCCGCGTCCTCCGCCGCGTACCGCTCCAGTTCGGCCGCCAGGTCGAGATAGACGCGCCGGGACGACTCCGGATGGCTGGTGCTGTCGAGAGCGATCATGGCCCGCAGGAAGGTGCGCCAGGTGGACCGGGCCGGGATGTGATGGCACGTCACCACGGCTCGGGCGTCGGCCGGTTGGGGGACGTCGGCGGCGGGGGCGGGGTCGCTGCCCGGCGCGGTGTCCCAGAGGGTGATCGCGTGCAGGGCGAGGTCGGGATGGCGCCGGCTCGCCTGCGCGAGATAGCCGGTCAGCGCCCGGTCGGAGGCGAGGACGTCCGCGCGGCGCGGGGAGCCGCGGCCCGGCGCGTCCGCCGGGCCCGGCGCCGGACGCGGTCCGTGCTCGGATTCGTCGGCCCGGTCGGAGCCGGCGGACGGACCGGCGCCGTGATGCCGCGTCGACGCCAGCGCCGCGTCCAGCGACCGGTCGAGACCCGCCAGGACATCCGCGCCGATCACCGTGCCCGCCGTGGCCGGGGCGCTCGCCACCAGCCGGGTCCCGGCCAGCAGCACCCCGCGCAGTCCGTCCACGTACAGGCCCATCACCCACACGTCGCCGCCCGGCAGCGGCGGCCGGGCCGGCACCGACGGCGCCACCGGCTCGTCGGGGACCAGGCGCCAGCGGCGGCGGATTCCGGCGACCGTGGCGTGCGAGAGGCCCAACTCCCGCGCCACCGCCCGCGAGGCGCCGCTGCCGCCGGGGGCGAGCAGGGTACGGGTGACGACCTCGGCCTCGTCGACCGTGGCCGGTCTGCCCGTGCGCGGCCGGTGTTCCAGACCGTCGATGCCCGCGCTCGTCCAGCGCTGCCGCCAACTGCCGACCGTCTGCCGCGACACCCCGAGCCGGCGTGAGATCTCCGCGTCGCGCAGCCCGTCGGCCGCGAGCAGCACGACCCCGGCGCGGGTGGCGAGCGGACCGCCCTCGTCGGCCCAGCGGCGCAGGACGGCCCGGAGTTCGGGGGAGAGCATGCCGTCGGCGGGTTCGGCCGGTCGGGTGTCAGACACCCGGGCCTCCCTTCGGGCCGCCCCCGCGGACCAGCCGCAGTGTCAGGATCTGGAAGGGCCGCAGCGTCAGCTCCACCGAACGGCCCCTGTGGGCAAGGACGTCGATCATGTCCTCCAGCAGATCGGTCTCGTGCACGGCGGCGAGCGGGAAGCCGGCGGTCAGCGTCGTACGGGCCCGGCCGCCCCGTGACTCGTACAGCCGGACCACCACGTCGCCCGACCGGTCGTCGGCGAGTTTCACCGCCTCCACCACGACGTCCGGACCCTCCAACGCCACGAGTGGCCCAGGCTCCTCGGAAGCCCCGGCCGCCGGACCGGGCCGCAGCGGGAGATTGAGCGCGTACCCCTCGGAGATCGCGTCGGCCACGTCGGCGCCGGGCCGCACCGTGTGCCGGAAGGTCTGCGGACCCCGGTCGGCGTGCGGGTCGGGGCCGCGCGCGGCGCGCAGCAGCGAGAGCCGCACGAGCGTGGTGGTCCCGGCGTCCGCGCGGGTGTGGCGCGACACGTCGTAGCCGTACGTCGCGTCGGACGCGAGCGCCACGCCCCAGCCGTGCTCGCCGACATGGATCCAGCGGTGCGCCCACTGCTCGTAACGGGCCGCGTCCCAGCCGGTGTTCTCATGGGTCGGGCGCTCGACATGGGCGTACTGGATCTCGCCCCGGCTGCTCTCCGCGTGTACGTCCAGCGGCCAGACCGCCTTGAGGAGGGTGGCCTGTTCGCGCCAGTCGACGTCGGTGTCGACGGTCAGCGCGCGCCCGCCGGCCGTCAGCGTCAGCGACTGCGTGATGGTGGACCTGCCGGTGCCCCGCTCCACCCGTACCCGCGCCAACAGCGGCCCCCTGTCGGTCACTTCGACGGACGACGCCGTGTCGAGATCACGCCGGGTGCCGTGGGCGGCGCCGTCGGCCGGTGAGTCGCCGTGCGGGGCGTCGAGGGCCGAGGCGCTCCACCGCGCCGGGTCGTCCCGGTGCAGCTGGAGCAGATTGCCCGCGCCGCCCGGCGCGATGGCCTCGCGGTCGGCGGTCAGATCGCGCACGGAGCGTACGAGCCCCGCCGCGTCGACATGGACCCGCAGCAGCCCGTTGTCCAGCAGCTGCCCGCCGCCCCGGTCCTCGTCCACGGGCGTGACCGTCACCGGGGCCGTCCCCCCGAGCGGCAGCCCGGCCGTGCCCCGGCCGAGCGCGGGGGCCTCGGCCAGAACGGCGAGCCGCCCGCCGGACAGCGGCTGGCCCGTCTCCACCACGCCCGTCAGCCGGTCCCGGTCGAGCACGACGACCTCGCGGCGGGCGCGCGGCCCGGCGTTGAGGACCGTGGCACCGTCCGGTCCGCCCGCCGAGCGCAGGATCAGGGCCCGGAGCCGGCGGTGGACCTCGCGGTACGCCTGCTCCGCCTCCTCGTGCACCCAGGCGATCGCGCCACCCGGCAGGATGTCCCGGCTCTGGAGCAGCAGGACCCGCTTCCACAGGGTGTCCAACTCCTCGTACGGATACGGCACCCCGTCCCGTACCGCCGCCGTCGCCGACCACAACTCGGCCTCGCGCAAAAGGGATTCACTGCGGCGGTTGCCACGCTTGGTGCGGGCCTGGCTCGTGTACGCGCCGTGGTGCGTCTGGGCGTACAGCTCACCGCGCCACACCGGGGCGTGCGGGTACTCGTCGAGCGCGTCCCGGAAGAAGTGCGAGGGGTGCTGGATCTCGACGCGCGGCGAGCCCTCCAGGTCGGCCAGCCTCCGGGCGCGTTCCAGCGCCTCGCGGGTGGGTCCTTCGCCCTCGTGGTCCGCCTCTGCGGCCCCCTGCCCATGGCCGAAGGGCATCAGCGAACGGCTGCCGCCGCCCTTCTCCGCGTACGCGGCGACCGCGTTGGCCAACTCCGGCCCCGTCAGGGACGCGTGGTGCGGTCCGGCCGGCGGGCAGTGCGTGAAGATCCGGCTCCCGTCGACGCCCTCCCACCAGAACGTGTGGTGCGGAAGGGAGTTGGGGTCGTGCGCGGCGAGCGCGTGGCCGAGCGCCCAGCGCGCCCCGGTGAGCGCCGCGAGCTGGGGGATGGCGGCGGTCAGACCGCCGGGGCCGGGCAGCCAGACACCGTCCGGGTCCAGGCCGAGCTCTTCGCGGTAGAAGCGCCGGCCGTGGGTGAACTGCCGGGCCAGCGACTCCCCGCCGGGCAGATTCGGGTCCGGCTCCACCCACATCCCGCCCACCGGGACCCAGTTGCCGCGGGCGACGGCCTTGCGTATCCGCTCGAAGACATGCGGATGCTGGTCCTTCATCCAGGCGTGCTGCTGCGCGGACGAGGCGGCGAACACCAGCTCCGGGTACTCGTCCGCGAGGGCGGTCACACTGCTGAAGGCGCGGGCTCCGGCCCGTACGCTCTCGCGCATCGGCCGCAGCCGGGCCGATCCCGTCGCCACGTGCGCGACGGCGGCGACGGTGTGCGCGGACTCGTGCGCGCGGCGGGCCAGCGCCGGCGCGAGCACCTCCCGCGCGCCGGCGGCCGTCCCCGGGATGTCACGGGGGTCGACGACGTCGATCGCTCGGTCCAGCGCCCGCAGGATCTCGTGGCGGCGCGGCAGGCCGGCGGGCAGCGCCCGCATCAGACTCTCCAGGACATCGATGTCATGGATGAGCTGCCAGATGGTCTCGTCACGTACGGCGAGGTCCGCCCGGAGCAGCCGGTGGAGGGGCTCGTCGCCGGCGGTGACCGGGTCGCCGAAGCGGGCACCGACTCCGGTGGCCGCGTCGATCGCGGGATTGGCCGCGGCCTCGACGAGCAGCCGTACGGACTCGCCGCCCCCGGCCTGCGTCGCGACGGTCACGGTGCTGTTGTGCGGGTGCAGGCCCTGGAGCGGTGTGCCGTGCTCGTCGTGGACCAGCCCCTCGGCCCCGTCGCCCCCGAGGTCGATGAGCGCTTCCACACGGCGGCCCGCCCACCGCTCGGGCACATCGGCGGCGAAACGGAACCAGCTGGTGGACCAGGGGCCGCCGCCCCATGTCCCGCCGACGACGAACGGCGTGTAACCGGCACGGAGCGCGACCTGGACGGGCACCGGCTCGCCCGGGATGTGCCAGGCCCCGACCTCCATGGGAAGCCGCCCGCCGTACAGCGCGGGCCGCAGCCGACGGTCGAGGAAGTGGGCTACGCGCGCCTCTCCGGACTTCGTTCGGTCATGCATGGGCGGCCCTTCCTGTCCTGCTGATGTCCGCCATGTAAAACCAAGAGTGTTATCAAGTCAACGCCCGTCCCGATTACTTCTGAGTTCCTGGTGGTGAGCGCCTTGCGATTGAATTGTCAGTCGAATTCCCGCCCGGAAAGTTCTGCTCCTGGACATTAATTCCCCTGACGTTCGGGCGGCCGAACAGGGCCGCGCGGAAAGGCGGGGAAGAGCCGGGGGACCGACGGAGCGGAGAAGGACGGGGAGCGGTGGCGAAGAACGGCAGGAAGGCCGCCGCCTTCCTGCCGTCCGTGTGAGGGGTCCCGCGCCGGGGCGGTGGGTCCTTAGGGCCGTACGGCCTCGGGCCGCGCGCAAGTCGTACGCACCGGGAGCCAGAGGCCCTCGCGCGCCGCGTCGAGCAGTGTCAGCATCACGTCGAGGACATGGCGGGCGAGTTCGCCGGAGGCCCGGTGCGGCCGGTCGTCCGCGAGCGCGGTCGCCAGATCCGCCAGGCCCGTCCCGCGCCCGGCGTCGCGGTAGCCGCCCGACACCGGGAGCCGCTCCCACGCACCGCCCGCCCGGTGCAACTCCACAGGACCGTCGAAGCCGTTGGGGTCCGGGAGGGAGAGCGAGCCCTCGGTGCCGTGCACCTCGACGCGGGGCAGCCGCGCGGCCTGGATGTCGAAGCTCATCACCAGCGTGGTGAGCGCGCCGCCGGTGTGCTCCAGGAGCCCGGTGACATGGGTGTCCACCTCGCTGTCGAAGTGCTCGCCGGCGCGCGGCCCGGCGCCGACGGTCCGTTCGGTCCGTGGCATGGACGCGGCGCCGGTGACCCGGCCGACGGGCCCCAGCAGATGGACGAGGGCGGAGAGGTAGTAGGGGCCCATGTCGAGCAGCGGCCCGCCGCCGGGGCGGTAGTAGAACTCGGGGGCGGGGTGCCAGCGTTCATGGCCCGGTGTGGTCATGAACGCGGTGGCGGCGACCGGGGCGCCGATGAGCCCGTCGTCGACCGCCGCGCGCGCGGTCTGCACCCCCGTACCGAGCACGGTGTCCGGGGCGCAGCCGATCCGCAGCCCGCGCCCGTCGGCCGCCGCGAGCAGACCGTCGGCCTCCTCGCGGGTCATGGCGAGCGGCTTCTCGCCGTACACATGCTTTCCCGCGTCGAGCGCGGCGCGCGCCACCTCCGCGTGTACGGCGGGCAGGGTCAGGTTCAGGACGGCGTCGACGTCGGGGCGTGCGACCAGCTCGGCGGCCGAGGCCGCGACGGCGACGCCCGGTACGCGCGCGGCGACCTCCTCGGCGCGGGCCGTGTCGAGGTCGGTCACGGCGGTCAGCCGTACGGTGTCGAGCCGCTCCAGCGTGCTCACGTACTCACCGCTGATCTTCCCCGCGCCGACCATGCCGACCCTCAGCGGCTCGCCCACAGCAGCCCCCTCTCGGTCAGCGTCCGTACCTCCGGCACGTCGAAGTCGTCCGGCTTGTGACCGATGGTGGAGACGAAGACACGGCCCGCGGCGCGGGTCCTGGTCCAGACGGCGGGCATGGTGACCGGCCGTGCCCGGATCTCGTCGGCCTCGAACCCGATCGTCGCGAGGACGTCGATCAGGGGGTCGGTGGCCGTCCAGTAGCGCTCGGTGTGGACGTCGAAGTTGGCCAGCCCGGCGACGACCGGATGGTCCGCCCGCTCCGGCACGATCCGCACCGTGTGGTCGGAGAAGCCCGCCGGATGCATCAGGAACTGGCCGCCGGTGAGGAGTTGGTAGTTCACGTCGCCGCGGAAGGAGTCGACGATGCCGCCGTGCCAGCCGGCGAAGCCCGTGCCCGCGTGGACCGCCGCGGTCAGGCCCGCGCACTGCTCCTCGCTGATCCGGCCCATGCTCCAGCACTGGACGACGAGATCGGTGGCGGCGAGGAGCGGGGCGTCGGCGTAGACGTCCAGGGTGCCGGCCGTCTCGACCTCGAAACCGTTGTCCTTGAGGAAGGGCACGAAGAGATCCGTGATCGCGACCGGCTGGTGGCCCTCCCAGCCGCCACGGACGACCAGCGCGCGCCGGGGGCCGGCGGTGGGCGGCGGGCCCGATGGGGTGGCTGTCATGGTCGTTGCACGCTCCCGTCGGTGTTGCGCAGCAGGGCCCAGCGGTCGTGTTCCAGCGGCTCGGGCACCGGATACCGGCGTGCCGCGACCTCGTCGAAGTCGACGCCGTGGCCCGGCTTCTCGTGCGGGGTCAGCGCGCCGTCGTGCGCCACGACCGTACCGGGGAAGACCTCCAGAACGGCAGGCTTGAAGACCGCCGCTTCCTGCACACCGAAGGCGTGGCTGCTGATGTTCATGGCCAGCGTGGCGGCCTGGGCGACGGGGCTGACGTCGGCCGGGCCGTGCGGCGCGAGCCGGGTGCCGCGCAACTCGCAGTAGGCTGCGAGCTTGCGGGCCGGGGTGAGACCGCCGAGGGTGGGGACGCGGATCCGCGCGAAGTCGATGGCGCCGGCGTCGAGCAGCGGCAGGAACTGGCCCACGTCGTGGAAGAGTTCGCCGACGGCGAGCGGTACCGGGGAGCCGGCCCGCAGCGCGGCGAAGTGGCCGGCGTCCTCGGGGGCGAGCAGATCCTCCACGAAGTACAGACCGGCGTCCTCGACCCGGCGCAGGAAGTCCCGGGCCTGCCGGGGGTCGAGGCGCTCGTGCACGTCGTGCAGCAACTCGACCTCCTCGCCCACCCGTTCACGCACCTCCGTCAGGACGCGCGGCACGGTGCGCACGTACGCGGCGGAGTCCCAGGGCACCGAGCGGGTGCGCAGCGCGCGGGCGTCGGTGGAGGCCGCGGCGCCGGTGCCGTAGGTGTCGGAGCCGGGGACGGACGCCTGGATCCGGACATGGCGGTAGCCGCGTCCGCGCGCGGCCACGACCTTCTCGGCGATCTCGTCGGCGTCGGCGCCGCTGACATGGGTGTAGGCCTCGGCGTGGGTACGGACCCGGCCGCCGAACAGCGAGTACAGCGGCGCCCCGAGACGCTTGGCCTTGAGGTCCCACAGGGCGACGTCGACCCCGCCGAGGGCGTTGCCGGTGACCGAACCGCCGCGCCAGTAGGCGCTGTTGAGCAGCAGCCGGTGGATGTCGTCGATGTCGTCGGGGTCCCGGCCGACGAGCATCGGGCCCAGGTAGTCGTCGAGCACGGACCGTACGGCGAGGGTGCGCTGCGGGTCGCTCGCGCAGCCGAGGCCGTAGAGCCCCGGCTCGTTGGTCTCGACGCGGACGATGAGATGGGGGCAGCCGTGCGGTGCGGTGAGGAAGGTGGAGACGGCCGTGATGCGGATCTTCGCACCGCGGTCCTCGACCCAGGGGGCGGGGGCGAGGATGTCGGAGCGGGCATCAGGCTGAGCCATACGAACTCCAGCGTACAGATAGCAGAATGGTGTACTGCTATCCGAACGTAGAGAGACCGTCTTTGATTTGTCAATGACTCTACCAAATATGGGTGGAACGGTCCTCAGTGCTGCCCGAGCCGTTTGAGGAGGGTCCGCAGTGAATGTGCGGCCTCCGTGACGGCCCCGGCGATCTCCTGCGCGCGGGCGTCGTCCATCCGGCTCTTGGGGGCCGAACAGCTGATGGCGTCGCCCCCGCCGTGCCCGGTGCCGAGCGCCACGGCCACGCACCGGATGTCCACGGAGTTCTCCCCGTCGTCCATCGCCCAGCCCTGGAGCCGGGCCTCCGCGAGCTGGCGGATCAGCTCGTCGGGGTCGGTCACGGTGTCCGGGGTGAGCCGGGCCAGCGGCCAGTCCAGCCGGCGCTGCACCTCGGCGGCGTCGTACTGCGACAGCATCGCCTTGCCGAGGGCCGTCGCGTGCGCCGGCAGCCGCCTGCCCACCGCCGAGTACATCCGAAGGGCGTGCCGTGACTCGCGTTTGGCCAGGTAGACGACGTCCGTGCCGTCCAGCCTGCCCAGGTGCACCGACTCGCCCGTCTCCTCGGCGAGCGCGTCGAGGACCGGCCCCGCGAGGCTCGCGACATCGTCGCCCTCCAAGTAGGCCGTGCCCGTCAGCAGGGCCTTGAGTCCGAGGCTGTAACGGGTCCCCGAGGCGTCGAGGTCCACCCAGCGCCGCGCCTCCATCGTCCGCAGGATCGCGTGCAGGCTGCTCTTCGGCACCGCCATCGCGCTCGCCATCTCGGCGAGCGAGAGCCGGGCGCCCTCGTTGCCGAGCAGTTCGAGCACCTCCAGCACCCGTGCCGCGGACTTGACCTCCTCGGGCCTACGACCTCGTGCTGCTGCTGCCACCGATTCCACGGAACCTCCGCTTCCCGCGCCGGCGCCCCTCGGCGATCCGGTCAGCACGATTCTCGACGTGCGTCTTGACGCTATATCACCGCAACCATAAGTTCAGTCACTCCAACGCCATTCGGTCTTCTGAACGGTCGAAAACTTAGGTAGGGGCCATGCGCATACCATTCGCGCGGAATGTCCGGCTCGTGGCTCTGGCCGCGACCACCGCGCTCACACTGACCACACTCACCGCCTGCGGCGGTTCCGACTCCGGCGGCGACTCCAAGTCGCTGGAGATGTGGACCTTCAAGCAGTCACACGTCGGCGCCCTGCGCGCGGCGGCGGACGAGTTCAAGAAGGAAACCGGCATCACGGTCACGATCGAGGCGTACACGCCCGACGACGCGTACACGACCAAGGTGCAGAGCTCGGCCAAGACCGGAAACCTGCCCGACGTCCTCGAAGTGCACTCCGACGGCGAGGACTTCGTCCTCGGCGCCGCCGGTGTCACCGCCGACCTCCAGGACCAGATCCCGGACTCCTGGAGCGGCCGCTTCCAGGAGGCGATCAAGGGCTCGGGCACCGTCACCGCGCAGAAGTTCAAGGAATCGCAGGCCAAGGACTCCACCTTCAAGGGCGTCGAGCAGGACCAGCGCTTCAGCGTGCCCCTGACCGCCGGCACCTTCGGCATCGTCTACGCCAACAAGCGGAAGCTGGCCGACGCCGGAATCACCGAGGCCCCCGCCACCTGGGAGGAGTTCCTGAAGGCGGTCGAGACCACCCACCACAAGGACCCGAAGACCGGCGGCATCAGCCTCGGACTCAAGGTCAAGGCCACCGGACTCACCTGGGTCCTCCAGCCCATGGCCTACGCCCAGCTGGGCAAGGAGGCCTACGGCAAGCTCTGGGGCAAGGACAAGGCGGCCGACTTCAGCTCGCCCAACGGCCTCAAGGTGCTCTCCATGTACGACGAGATCACCCCGTACTGGATGCCGGGCAGCCAGACCCTCACCATCGACGAGGCCGACCAGGCCTTCGCCCAGGGCAAGTCGGCCTTCGCCGTCGGCGGCACCTTCACCCTCGCCTTCCTCCAGCAGAACGGCATGAAGGCCGACGACGTGTTCGCCTTCGGGATGCCCGCGCCCAAGGACGGCGCCATCCCCGACCGCGCGCTCGGCCCGATCGCCCTGACCGGTCTGAGCCTCACCGCGACCAGCGAGCAGCCCGAGAACGCCAAGAAGTGGATGGAGTTCCTCTCCGGCACCGACGTCGCCGCGAAGTTCGCCAAGGCCTCCGCCGACCTGCCCGCCACCGAACTCGGCGCCGACTCCGCCAAGGTCCTCGGCCCCGCTCTCACCTCGATGATGGAGAGCTTCAAGGGCACGCCCGAGACCACGTACGACCCGAGCCTCAACGACTTCCGGCCGCCGGGCTACGACCAGGACAGGGCGGGCGAACTCCTCGCCGACCTCACCCCGCTGGGGAAGGAGAGCCCGGCGGGGACCGGGGACAAGCTCAGCGAGCTGAACAGCAACTACTGGGCGACGCAGTGACCACAGCACCTCGAACCACCGCACAGGGGGCGGCCGGGGGAGACGGCGCGAGCCGTACGCCCCCGGCCGGGGGCACCGGCCCGAGGTCCGTCGCCAAGGGCGGCGGGCGGCCACCACGCCGCCGGATCGGCGGCGAGGCACTCTCCGGCTATCTCTTCGTCGCGCCGGCCGTGGTCCTGTTCGCCCTCATGGGCCTGTACACCATCGGATACGGCTTCCTGCTGAGCTTCGCGTCCTGGAACGGCTTCATGCCGCACTGGACCTGGGTCGGCCTGGACAACTACGCCGATCTGCTCTGGCGCAGTCCCATCTACGCGCCCCGGGTGCGCAGCGCGGGCCTGAACACGCTCTGGGTCATGATCTCCGTACCACTGCTGACGGTCCTCGTGTCGTTTCCGCTGGCCATCCTGCTCAACCAGGCACGCCGAATGCAGTCGGTCCTCCGGTCGGTCTTCTTCCTGCCCTATGTGACCAGCGGAATCGCCGTCTTCTTCGCCTGGCAGTACATCCTCCAGCCGGACGGCGCCATCAACCTCCTGCTCGACCAGCTCGGACTCGGCTCGCTCCAGCAGCCGCAGGGCTGGCTAGGCAACCCCGACACCGCCCTGCCCACCATGATCGTGGTGACCGTGTGGGGCCATGTGCCCGTCGCGATGCTGCTGTATCTGACAGGCCTGCAGACCATCGACCGCAGCCTGCTGGAGGCCGCCGAACTCGACGGCGCCGGGTGGTGGCGTACCAACACGGCCGTCGTCTGGCCCCTGCTGCGCCCGATCACGGCGATCATCGTCCTGCTCAACCTGCGGGACTCGCTCCAGGGCTTCCAGACCTTCCTGGTGATGACGAACGGCGGACCCGGCGACCACACGAATGTGCTGGGCCTGGAGGCGTACAGCCTGGCCTTCCTCAAACAGCTGCGGCCCACTCTCGGCCTCGCGAGCGCGCTCGGCTGGCTGCTGTTCGCCGCCGCCCTGGTACTGGCCCTGATCAATCTGCGAGCGCTGCGGAGCAAGACATGACGTCGATCCCCCTGGCCGACGAGCGCGCCCGCGCGAGTCGAGGCCCACAGAAAGCCGGCAAGGCGCGCGGAGGCGGCGGCAGGACGGACGAGAGCGGCTCGGCCCGTACCCGCCGGATCCTCGCCCGTACCGTCGTCGGTCTGCTGCTCGCCGGATACGGACTGGTCAGCGTCTATCCGTTCCTCTGGATGATCTCCGCGGCCTTCAAGGACCAGCTGGAGGTGGTCAGCGGCGGTCATCTCATCCCGAAGAACCCCACCTTCGACACGCTGATCGACACCTGGAACAAGCTGCACTTCTTCGACTTCTTCCTCAACAGCCTGCTGGTCACCCTCTACACCGTCGTGCTCACGCTGGTGATCTACGCGGCGGCCGGCTACGCCTTCGCCGTCCTGCGCTTCCCCGGACGCACCTTCCTGTCGCGGCTCTTCCTCTCGCTGCTCTTCGTGCCGGGCGTGACGGTGATGCTGCCGATCGTGCTGCTGGAGAACGAGATGGGCATCCTCGGCACGCACTGGGGACTGGTGCTGCCCTTCGTCAACGGCGGCGCGCCCCTGTCGATCCTGCTCATGACCGGGGCGTTCAACGCGATCCCGGCGGAACTGCGGGACTCGGCGAGAGTCGACGGCGCGAGCGAGTTCCGGATCTTCCTCAACATCTATCTGCCGCTGGCCCAACCCGCCCTGATCACCGTCGCGCTGCTGACCGCGATCCCGACCTGGAACGAGTATCTGCTCACCCGTGTCTCACTCAACGACCAGTCCACCTTCACCCTCCCGCTCGGCCTGCAGACCCTCGCGGCCGAGAACGTCCCCCACTACAACAATCTGATGGCCGGAGCCCTCATCGTGGTCATCCCCGTCGTCCTGCTCTTCGTCTCTCTCCAGCGCTACTTCGTCAACGGTCTCGTCGGGGCGGTGAAGGGCTGATGCGCGTCCTGGTCACCGGAGCCGCCGGACACATCGGCGGTCATGTCATCGACGACCTGCTGGCCCACGGCCACCGGATCGTCGCCACCGACCTCCTCCCCGTCGACGATCCACGCCTGGACCGCGTCCACACCGGCGATCTGAGCGATCGCGCGCTGGTGCGCGACGCCATGGCCGGGGCCGAGGCCGTCGTCCATCTGGGTGCCATCCCGCACCCCAACTCCGACGACGACAGCGCCCTGTTCGCCACCAACTGCCTCACCGCGCACCGGGTCCTGGACGAGGCGGGCCGCACCGGCGTCCGCCGCGTCGTCGCGGCCTCCAGCCTGGCGGCCGTGGGACTCGCCTGGTCACCCCGGCCGCAGTCGCCCCGCTACGTACCGCTGGACGAGGAACATCCCACCCTCGTCCAGGACCCGTACGGTCTCTCCAAGCTCGTCCTCGAAGAGACGGCACGCGCCACACACCGGCGCCACGGCACGGACATCGTCTGCATGCGGTTCCCGTTCACCGGCACGGGCGAGCGGCTCGCGGCGCAACTCGCCGCCGTACGCGACGATCCCGGCGCCCACCGGATGGACCTGTGGGGATGGCTGGACACCAGGGACGCGGCGAGGGCCGTCCGTCACGCACTCGAAGCCGAACTGACTGGGTGTCATATCCTCAATGTGGCGGCCGACGACACCTCGTCGCCCGTGCCGACGGCCCAACTCCTCGAAGAGCACCACCCGGGTGTGCCGTACTTCGCCGAACTGACCGGCCACGCCTCGCTGTTCGACACCTCGGCCTGCGCGAAACTGCTGGGCTTCGCACCGGAGTACCGCAGGAGCCCGGCCGACGTGCCGGCCGACGGCACGGCATCCTCCCCGCCGGGCGACGCCGACACGGGCGCGGGCGCGGAAGGGGAGGTGTGACGCGCGCCGCAGGGCTCGGTCGGACGCGGAGCCGAGGGGGCTCCGCGCACCCCTCCGCTCCGTTCCGCCGGGACGTGGGGTTAGGCTCGGGCGTGTCGCCCGCCCGCGGCCCCGCGGCGGAGAATTCGGAGAACGCGCACCATGGACACCGCCCCGCGCCCCGCCCCCGGCCGGCTCACCTACCGGGACGCCACCGCAGAGGACGTCAAGCCGCTCGTGGCCCTCATCGAGTCCGCCTACCGCGGTGAGAGCGCCCGCGCGTCCTGGACCTCCGAGGCCGACCTGCTGGAGGGGCAGCGCACCGACGAGCAGGGCGTGCTCGACGTGATCGAGGCCGACGGCAGCCGGCTCATGATCGTCGAGGCGGACGGCGCCCTGGTCGCCTGCTGCCAGCTGGAGCACCGCGGCCCGGCCGCGTACTTCGGCATGTTCGCCGTCGACCCCGGCGCGCAGGGCGGCGGTCTCGGCAAGCGCGTCCTCGCCGAGGCGGAGCGCCGCGCCCACGCGGAGTGGGGCGCCGGCGAGATGCACATGACCGTGATCGTCCAGCGCGAGGACCTGATCGCCTGGTACGAGCGCCGCGGCTACCGCCGTACGGGGCAGCTGCTGCCCTTCCCGTACGGCGACGAGCGCTTCGGCATCCCGCAACGCGACGACCTGGCCTTCGAGCTGCTGGTCAAGCCGCTGGACCAGGCCGGCTGACACCCTCGGCCGGCCGCGCCCCTTCCTCCTGACGAGGGCGGTGGGGGCCCGTCCGGGCGGCACGCAGCGACGCGAGCAGCTGGAGCCGTTCGGCGTCGGGCGAGCCGGGCTCGGCGGTGTAGACGAACATGACCGGGCCGGGACTGCCGGGGAGCGGGTAGCTGCCCCACTCGACGGTGATCTCCCCGACCTGCGGGTGCCGGAACAGCTTCGTCCCCTGCACCGTCTCCCGCACCTCGTGCCGGGCCCAGAGCCGGCGGAAGTCCGCGCTGCGGATGCTGAGTTCGCCGATGAGCGTGCTGGCACGCGGATGCGTCGGGTCGGTGACGACCGAGGTGCGCAGCATGCCGATGTACTGGAGCGCGGTGGCCTCCCAGTCGGGGCAGCGCATCCGGGTCTCGGGATCGTGGAACAGCGAGGTGAGCATGTTGCGGTGCTCCGGCGGCTGCTGGTTCGGATCGCCGAACAGCTCCTCGGCGAGCGTGTTCCACGCGAGCAGGTCGAGATGCCGGCCGAGCACCACCGCCGGGGTGTTCATGGAGGCCAGCAGCTGTTGGGTGCCCTTCGGCACACGTTCGGGGGCACGGCGTCTGCGGACGCGCTGCGGCCGGCGCGCCGCCTGGGCGAGCGCGAAGAGGTGCCGGCGTTCGTCGTCGTCGAGGTTCAGCGCGGTGGCGAGGTCGTCGAGGACGTTGTCCGAGGGGCGTACCTCACGGCCCTGCTCCATGCGCTGGTAGTAGTCGGTGCTCAGCCCTGCCAGCAGCGCGATCTCCTCGCGTCTGAGTCCGGTGACCTTGCGCCGGGGGCCCGGCTCCAGCCCGACGTCCTCGGGGCGCAGCAGGCCGCGCCGGGCGCGCAGGAAGTCACCGAGCTCACGGGCGAACGAGTGATCGGGGGCCATACGGACAGTCTGCGGGTCCCGCACGGGCCGAAGGTAGGTCTGTCACTCCTAGGGAGAGGAGTACGACCGGGGATCGCCGGTCCCTTCCTACCGTTGTCGCCGAGCAGCCGTGCACACCACTCCCCAGCCGTGCACGCCCTTTTCCCAGGAGCATCGGCCATGACCGAATGGACTGAACGTGACATCCCCGACCAGAGCGGTCGGGTCGCCGTCGTGACCGGCGCCAACTCCGGACTGGGCCTTGTCACCGCGACCGAACTCGCCCGGGCCGGGGCACACGTCGTGATGGCCGTACGCAACACCGCCGCCGGAGAACGGGCGGTGGCGGACATCCGGCGGTCCTTGCCGAACGCCGCGATCGAGGCACGGCGGCTCGACCTCGCCTCGCTCCAGTCCGTACGCGCCTTCGCCAAGGGCATGGGTGACGACTTCCCGGCGATCGACCTGCTGGTCAACAACGCCGGTGTACTGCATCTCGGTTCGCCCCGCACCACCGAGGACGGGTTCGAGGCCCACTTCGGCGTCAACATGCTGGGCCACTTCGCCCTCACCGGCCTGCTGCTCGGCACCCTCGGCCTCGCGGCCGACCCGCGCGTGGTCAGCATCAGCTCCACCGCCCACCGGGGCGCCCGTCTCGACTTCGAGGACCTGATGTCGCGCGGCGACTTCAAACCCCGCCGCGCGTACGCCCGTTCCAAGCTGGCGTGCACCGTGTACGGCTTCGAACTCCACCGGCGCCTGGAGAGGGAAGGCTCACCCGTCGCCAGCGTCGTCGCCCATCCCGGGATCTGCCGTACCAACCTCAGCCCTCGGGCGTTCGAGGAGGCGGACCCGGTCTCGCGGGCCATCGACCGGGCGACACAGCTGATGTTCGCGCCGGTGCAAGCGGGCGCGCGGTCGCAACTGCACGCTGCGACCGCGCCCGGCGTACGCGGCGGCCAGTTCTACGGCCCCTCGGGCTTCAAGGAGTTCCGCGGCCCGGTCGCCCCGACGCGGCCCAACCCGGAGGCGGCCGATCCCGCGTACGGGAAGAGGCTGTGGGCCGCCGCCGAGGCTCTGACCGGCGTCAGCTACCTATGACCGCCGGGACGCCGGACCCGAGTGCCAGCCCCCCCGGCACGGCCGAGAGGTCCGGCGTCCCGGCTCCACCCCGCTGCCCCGGCCCCGCCCGCCGCGCGGGCGGGCCAGACCGGTCAGGCCTGCCGCGCCGGCCGGGTCGGCCGGGCCGGCCGGGTCGGCCGGGCCCGCTCAGGCCGTGAAGCGGCCGGTGCGGCGGATCTCCGGGAAGTCGGTGGTCGCGCCGTCCAGGCCGAGCGCCCGGACCAGCCGCAGATGGTCCGGGGTGTTCACCACCCAGCCGATGACCCCGATGCCCGCTGCGTGCGCGCGCTCGACGACCTCCAGCGTCAGCCGCCGGATGTTCAGCGCGAGCGAGTCCGCGCCCACCGCGACCGCCCGGTCCACCACGTCCGCGCCCCAGCGGCTGGCGATCAGCACCGTCCGTACCCCCGGCACCAGCGCGGAGATCTCGGCGACCGCCTCGTCGTGGAACGAGGACACCTCCACCCGCCCCACCAACTGCCGACGGCGTATGACCTCGGCCAGCGCACGCGCCGCCGCCACGTCCTTGATCTCCGCCTGGAGCGGTGAGTCCACCGCGTCCAGGACCTCCTCGAACACCGGCACCCGTTCGCCCCGGCCCGCGTCGAGCTCCCGCAGCTCGGCGAGGGTCCGCTCGGCGATCGGGCCCGTGCCGTCCGTCGTCCGGTCCAGCTCGGCGTCGTGCATGACGACGAGGGCGCCGTCCTTGCTCAGATGAAGGTCGAGCTCGATCGCGTCCATACCGGCCCGCTCGGCGTGCAGGAAGGAGCGCAGGGTGTTCTCGGGTTCGACACCCATCACTCCACGATGACCGATGGTGAGGAAAGTCAAGGCTGACTCGCTTCCGTCGTCGGCGGCTCCCGCGCGGCGCTGGTGCCCCACGCGGCACGGCGGCAGCCTAACGGTCAGTGCGCCGGTCTGGACCCGTGCGTGACGCCGGGGAGCCGTTGCCTGTTGTCCTGGGGGCGTACGGCGGGAAAATCGCCCGTGAACCCGAAGCGTTGCAGGATAATTTGTCTCGGTCGACCTTGTACGGGAGAATCAAAGACCGATACGGTGCTTTGACGCCAGCTTCTCCCGCGGAGGGTGTGACATGACGGAAATTCTTGTGCAGGACCTGACCGGAGGGCCTTCGGCCGACGGCGAGCGGGTGGTCGAACACCCCGCGTGGACCGAGCTCAAGAGTGCCGTCGAGGAGATCCGCCCCTGGCAGTCCAAGGACGGCTCCATAGACTTCGACGCGGACGGGGCCCCCTCGCGCGCCCTCGTCGAGGTCACGCTCGACCGCGTGACCACCGCCGTCGAGCAGCTCTCACCCCTGCTTCCGCACGACGCCGCCTACCACCGGGCGCTCGTCGCGGACCTCCGCAAATGGGCGGACAGCGCCTTCGACGTGCCCGACTTCCTGGACTCGCTGCTCGCCTTCCAGCCCGCGGCCGACCGGGTGGACCGGCTCCAGCATCTCGTCGTCTTCCCCATGTACACGCAGAACGGCAACCCGGACCGCAATCTGGAGGCCGTCGTCCTGCGCATGGTCTGGCCCGAGTGGCTCGCCGAGCTGGAGCGCACCCGCTACGACAACCCGCTCTTCTGCGGCATCACCTTCGAGGACTTCACCGCCGGGTACGACACCAACTCCGCGGTCCTCTTCCCCGAGACCATCGCGGTCCGCGAGGCCCCCGAGCGGTTCAGCTGGGGCGGTATCTTCTGCGACCGCGAGGCCGCCCGGTTCCGCCGGGTCACCGAGGCCGCCGTCGACATCCTCGGTGTCGAACTCCCCGACGACATCCGGGAGATGGTCGGCGACCAGGACCGCTGCCAGCAGGCGTTCGTCCTCTGGGACATGATCCACGACCGTACCCACAGCCATGGCGACCTGCCGTTCGACCCGTTCATGATCAAGCAGCGGCAGCCGTTCTGGATGTACGGCCTGGAGGAGCTGCGCTGCGACCTCACCGCCTTCCGGGAGGCCGTACAGCTGGCGGCCGACGGGGTCCCGCAGGGCCGCGACGTGCAGTACGCGGTGCTCTTCGACCGGATGTTCCGCTTCCCCGTCACCGGCGCCCGCGCGCGCAACTACGACGGCCTCGGCGGCCAGCTGCTCTTCTCCTACCTCCACAAGCACGACGTGGTGCGCTGGACCGACAACACGCTGCGCATCGACTGGGAGCTGGCCCCCAAGGTCACCCAGCAGCTCCTCGCCGAGATCGAGGCCCTCTACCGGGCCGGCATCGACCGCCCGAAGCTGGTCCACTGGTTCGCCGCCTACGACCTCGTCTCCACCTATCTGGCCCCGCACCCCGGATCCCGCTGGGCCAAGGGCCCGGACGCCCTGGACCTGGATCTGCCGCCGCGCAAGCTGGTCGACGACGTGCTGCCCGACGAGTTTCCGCTCAGCATGTTCTACGAGGCACTGGGCAAGAAGCTCAAGACCGTGATCGCCTCCACCCAGGGCATCAGGGCCACGAGCACCGAGAAGCGCGCCGCCTGAGTTCGTACGAGACTGCTGTCGGCGAAGGAAAGCGGCCCGCGGCAGCGTGGGCCGCGACGACATGAGCGACGACGCGACGGACGCGGAGACACGGGGGACACCGGAATGACGGAGAAGACGGCCATGAGCGGAAGCACCGGAGAGGGCGGCGCGCTGGACGGCGCCGTCGTGGCGGTCGCCGGAGCGGGCGGCCCCGCGGGGCGCGCCGCCGTGCTGCGCCTGGCCTCGGCGGGCGCGACGGTCTTCGCCGCGGATGCCGACGGGGCGAGTCTCGCCGAGGCGGTGGACGCGGCCCGCCGCGCCCACGGCGGCGCCACGGTCACCGGTGACACCGTCGACCTCCTCGACCCGGCGGCCACCCGCGCGTGGGCGGCCAAGGCCGAGAAGGACGGGGGCCGGGGTCACGTCGACGGGCTGGTCCATCTGGTCGGCGGCTGGCGCGGCGGCAAGACCTTCGCGGACACCGACCTCGCCGACTGGGACGTGCTGGAGAAGCTGCTCATCCGCACGGTCCAGCACACCTCCCTCGCCTTCCACGAAGCCCTGCTGCGCAGCGACCGCGGTCGCTATGTGCTGGTCAGCGCCGCGGGGGCGAGCAGGCCCACCGCGGGCAACGCCGTCTACGCCGCGGCCAAGGCGGCGGCCGAGGCCTGGACACTGGCGCTCGGCGACGACTTCCGTAAGGCCGGGGGCGACGAAGGGCCGCGCGGGGCGGCTGCGATCCTGGTCATCAAGGCACTGGTGCACGACGCGATGCGCGCCGAGCGCCCGAATGCGAAGTTCGCGGGCTTCACGGACGCCGGGGACCTGGCCGACGCCATCGCCGGGGTCTGGGAGCGGCCCGCGGTGGAAGTGAACGGAAGCCGCCTGTGGCTGAGCCCCGAGTCATGACGTCCCGTACGACGGCCGCGCGTGCGCACCACGACCCCGCTGTGCGCGGGTTCGCCAGCGACAACTACGCGGGCGCCCATCCCGAGGTGCTGGCGGCCCTCGCCGTCGCCAACGGCGGCCACCAGATCGCGTACGGCGAGGACGAGTACACCGACCATCTCCAGCGCGTCATGCACAGCCACTTCGGCCCCACCGCCGAGGCCTTCCCGGTCTTCAACGGCACCGGCGCCAACGTCGTCGCGCTCCAGTCGATGACCGACCGCTGGGGCGCGGTGATCTGCGCCGAGTCGGCGCACATCAACGTGGACGAGGGCGGGGCGCCCGAGCGGGTCGGCGGCCTCAAACTGCTGACGGTGCCCACTCCGGACGGCAAGCTCACCCCCGAGCTGGTCGACCGGCAGGCATGGGGGTACGAGGACGAGCACCGGGCCATGCCGCAGGTCGTGTCGATCGCGCAGAACACCGAACTGGGCACGGTCTACACCCCGGACGAGATCCGCGCCCTGTGCGAACACGCGCACGGGCGGAACATGAAGGTCCATCTCGACGGCGCCCGGATATCCAACGCGGCGGCGTTCCTCGACGTACCGATGCGCACCTTCACCAACACCGTCGGCGTGGACGTGGTGAGTTACGGCGGCACGAAGAACGGCGCGATCTTCGGCGAGGCCGTCGTCGTGATCGACCCGGACGCCGTGCGCGCGATGAAGCGGCTGCGGAAGCTGTCGATGCAGCTCAGCTCCAAGATGCGATTCGTCTCCGTCCAGTTGGAGGCACTGCTCGCCGGCGATCTGTGGCTGCGCAACGCCCGGCACAGCAACGCCATGGCGCAGCGGCTGGCCGAGGGCGTGAGCGCGGTCGACGGCGTCGAGATCCTGCACCCCGTCCAGGCCAACGCCGTCTTCGCCCGGCTGCCCCGTGAGGCGGGGCTGCGTCTCCAGAAGCGGTTCCGCTTCTACTTCTGGGACGAGGCGGCCGGCGATGTGCGCTGGATGTGCGCCTTCGACACGACCGAGGACGACGTCGACGCGTTCGTCCAGGCCGTCAAGGAAGAGCTGGCCAGGTAACCGTTGAGGTGAGGGGCCCGGGGTCCGCCCTCGGGCCCACGGTCGTACGCAAATCTCCCGGTGCATTACAGTGGACCTCCCGGTGTGCTGTGGTGCACCGATTCCGTACGTCCCGAGGCAAGGCAGACGATGACCCTGACGCTCACCGTGTCGGACGAGGTGCACTCCCTCGTCCCCGGCTTCACCCCGCTCGCCGTCGAGGCCCACGGGCTCGTCAACGGCCCCAGCAACGAGGCGAGTTCGGCCCTGCTCGACGACGCGGCCCGGCGTCTCGCCGTCCGTCTCGACGGGCGCTCCCCGCACGAGGACCCGCACATGGCGGCCTGGCGCGCGGCGTACACGGCCTTCGGCAGCAAGCCGAACCGTACGCGCAACTCGGCCGAGGCCCTGGCCAGGCGCGCGCTCGCCGACGGGGGCCTGCCCCGGATCAATCTGCTCGTGGACCTCTACAACGCGATCAGCGTGGCCCGTCTGATCCCCGTCGGCGGCGAGGACACCGACCGGATCAGGGGCGCCATGCGGCTCGTGCGGGCCACCGGCGACGAGCCGTTCCACACGGTGGCGGGCGGGGAGCCTGCCGTCGAACACCCGGACGCGGGCGAGGTCGTGTGGCGCGACGACGAGGGCGTCACCTGCCGGCGCTGGAACTGGCGTCAGGGTGTCCGGACCCGGCTCACCGAGGAGTCGGTGAACGCCGTCTTCCTGCTGGAGAGCCTGGCCCCGACGACCGGCGCGGAGCTCGACGCGGCGGGCACCGAACTCGCGGAATCGCTGGAGAAGTTGAGCCCCGGGGCCCGGATCACCGTGCGCCCGGCGGCCACGCTCCGACGGACGGTGAGTCGATGAATCGGTGAGTCGGTGCGGCTCTCCGGGAGGCTCAGCCGGCCTCGGCCGCGCGCGCCTCGGCCGGCGTCGGAGCCGTACCGCCCAGGTGCGCCGGTACCCACCAGGTGTCGCTCGCGTCCTTGGGCCGTACCGGATAGGCGCGCTGGGCGGCTTCGAGCAGCTCCTGCACGCCTTCGCGCAGCCGCCGGGTGATCGCCCCCGCGTACTGGTCGGCGGGGGCCTCCACCGGCGCGCCGACCCGCATCGTCACCGGGATGTGGCTGCGCCGGAAGTTGCGCGGGCGTCCCTTGGTCCAGAGCCGCTGGGTGCCCCACAGCGCCATCGGGATCAGCGGCACCCCGGCCTCCTGCGCCAGGCGCGCCGCGCCGGACTTGAAGGACTTGAGGGTGAAGGACTGCGAGATGGTCGCCTCGGGGAAGACCCCGATGATCTCGCCCGCGCGCAGTGAGTCCAGCGCGTGCGAGTAGGCGGTCTCACCCTGCGTACGGTCCACCGGGATGTGCTTCATGCCGCGCATGAGCGGGCCCGAGACCTTGTGCCGGAAGACGGACTCCTTCGCCATGAAGCGGACGAGGCGCTTCTGGGGGAGAGCCGTGAGCCCGGTGAAGATGAAGTCCAGATAGCTGATGTGGTTGCTGACGAGCACCGCGCCGCCGACACGCGGGATGTTCTCGGAGCCCTGAGTCTCGATCTTGAGGTCCAGCGCCTTGAACATCGTGCGAGCGGCGCCGATGACCGGCCGATAGACGAGCTCTGCCATCTGGAGGAGACCCTTCTGTTCCCGGGGAGGGTTCTCCCGACGGAAGCTACGCAGCCGTAGGTTTTCGGCATTGGGCAGATCGTGCCCCAAACGAGGCCTTGTGGCCAGTCCTGTCGACGGCGCGGAGCGAGATTCTCATCACGTCATCGCCGGGTGACAAGGGAGTTTGCCGCAGCTCAGCACGGCGACGCGGAATATCGCGCCGTGGTGCCGGCGCTGCGCGGGTAGTGACGAGGACCGGACTCACGGTGGGTGGAGGCTCAAGGTGCGCGGGCGAGAGGGTGAACAGCGGCTCGACGCCGCGCGTTTGGGAGCGGAGCTGGGGGAGCGCGCCACGCTGGTCCACTTCTCCAGCGCGTTCTGCCAGCCGTGCCGCGCGACCAGGCGCACACTCGCCGAGGTGGCCGGCATGGTCGACGGCGTCGCGCATGTGGAGGTCGACGCCGAGGACCGCCTGGAGTTGGTACGCGAACTCGGCGTCCTCAAGACCCCCACGGTGCTCGTCCTCGACGCGGCGGGCCGGATCGTCCGCAGGGCGGCGGGGGCGCCCCGTAAGGCCGACGTGATCGCCGCGCTCGGCGCGGCCGTCTCCGGCGCTCCCCCCGGCGGGTGACACCTCGGGGCCGACGGGCCGGTGGGTGCCGGGGCGCCGGAGCGGTGGGGTCGGGAAGGTCACAGTTCACAGCGCTTGCTCAGCGGGCATGAGCTGGATGTACTGGCGAGTAATATTATGGTCGGTGCACGGGTGGACCTGACCCGAAAACCCCCCATCGGGCGCCTATGCTGCGAGCAACAACGCAGCCCAGAAATGACGATGCAGTAGGAGAGCCGGCGTGAGCCTGAGGATCGTTGTCTGTGTGAAGTACGTGCCCGACGCCACGGGTGACCGGCATTTCGCCGAGGACCTGACGCTGGACCGGGACGATGTGGACGGTCTGCTGTCCGAACTCGACGAGTACGCGGTCGAGCAGGCCCTGCAGATCGCGGGTGACCACGACGGAGACGCGGAGGTCACCGTGCTGACGGTCGGCCCCGAGGACGCGAAGGACGCGCTGCGCAAGGCGCTGTCGATGGGCGCGGACAAGGCGGTCCACGTCGAGGACGACGATCTGCACGGCACGGACGCGCTCGGCACCTCGCTGGTCCTGGCCAAAGCCGTCGAGAAGACCGGCTACGACCTGGTGATCTGCGGCATGGCCTCAACCGACGGCACGATGGGCGTCCTGCCCGCGATGCTCGCGGAGCGCCTCGGCGTACCGCAGGTGACCCTCCTGTCGGAGGTGTCCGTCGACGGCGGCGCCGTCAAGGGCCGCCGTGACGGCGACGCGGCGACCGAGCAGCTCGAAGCCTCCCTGCCCGCCGTGGTGTCGGTGACGGACCAGTCCGGCGAGGCCCGCTACCCCTCGTTCAAGGGGATCATGGCGGCGAAGAAGAAGCCGGTGGAGTCCCTGGACCTGGGGGACCTGGACATCGAGGCCGGGGACGTCGGCCTGGCGGGCGCGTGGACCGCGGTCGACTCCGCCACGGAGCGCCCGGCCCGTACGGCGGGCACGATCGTCAACGACGAGGGCAAGGGCGGCGACCAGCTGGCCGAGTACCTCGTGAGCCAGAAGTTCATCTGACGGGTGCGGCTCACCGCCCCTGACGCCGGTCCCGGTTCCTTCACGCACACGCATTCGCAGGAGAACACATCCCATGGCTGAAGTCCTCGTCTATGTCGATCATGTGGACGGCGCCGTCCGCAAGCCCACCCTGGAGCTGCTGACGCTGGCCCGCCGCCTCGGCGACCCGGTCGCCGTCGCGCTCGGCGCGGGCGCCGCGGACACCGCCGCCACCCTGGCGGAGCACGGCGCGGTCAAGGTGCTGACCGCAGACGCCGCCGAGTTCACCGACTACCTCGTCGTCCCGAAGGTCGACGCCCTCCAGGCCGCGTACGAGAGTGTCTCCCCGGCCGCCGTCCTCGTGCCCTCGTCCGCCGAGGGCAAGGAGATCGCCGCCCGTCTCGCGGTGCGCATCGGATCGGGCCTGATCACCGACGCGATCGACCTGACCGCCGACGACCAGGGCCCGGTGGCCACCCAGTCGGTGTTCGCCGCCGCGTACACCACCAAGTCCCGTATCACCAGGGGCACTCCGGTCATCACGGTCAAGCCCAACTCGGCGCCCGTCGAGCCGGCCGCGGCGGCGGGCACCGTCGAGGAACTGGCCGTCACCTTCGGCGAGGCCGCCACCGGTACCAAGGTCGTCGCCCGCACCCCGCGCGAGTCCACCGGCCGCCCGGAGCTGACCGAGGCCGCGATCGTGGTCTCGGGCGGACGCGGCGTCAACGGCGCCGAGAACTTCGCGATCATCGAGGCCCTCGCCGACTCCCTCGGCGCGGCCGTGGGCGCCTCGCGCGCCGCCGTCGACGCCGGCTGGTACCCGCACTCCAACCAGGTCGGCCAGACCGGCAAGTCGGTCTCCCCGCAGCTGTACATCGCCTCCGGCATCTCGGGCGCGATCCAGCACCGGGCGGGCATGCAGACCTCGAAGACGATCGTCGCGGTCAACAAGGACGCCGAGGCGCCCATCTTCGACCTCGTCGACTACGGCGTCGTCGGCGACCTCTTCCAGGTCGTCCCGCAGCTCACCGAGGCCATCAAGGCGCGCAAGGGCTGAGCCGCCCGACACGTTCCGGCAGCACGCGCGGGGGCCGCGCGGGGGGGACACACCCCGCCGGCCCCCCGCGCGGCGCGCGGGCGTGCCGGCCCGCACCGGGCGGCCCATTTC
>NZ_JBHXRM010000028.1:0-111345 GCF_042716895.1 Streptomyces sp. NPDC058653
GGGCCTCGGCCTGGCCGGACCGGTGCCCCCCCCCCGGGGGGGGCGGGGGCGGGCCCCCCCCCCCCCCCCGGGCCCGGCTGCCGGGGACCGCTCGGGCTCCCCGGCCGCCGGTCGAGGGCCGTCCCCCTCGACCGGACTTCCCGGAGGATCCACGGCCGGACCGGTCGGGTCCCTGGCGAGCGTGGATCGTCGACCGCGGCTGGTCGCGAGCCGTCAGCCCGCCGCCGCGATCCGGGCGAGGCGCCGGGCCTCGGTCCGCGTCGAGCGGGCGACGGCGTCCTCGTCCACCGTGGTCAGGTGGTTGTCCTCGACGACGGTCCCGCCGTTCACGAGGGAGAGCGTGACGGGCGCCGCGGCTCCGAAGACCAGGGCGACGACGGGGTCGGCGATGGAGGAGTGGGCCAGGGTGTCCAGCTTCCACAGCACCAGGTCGGCGAGTTTCCCGGTCTCGATCGAGCCGATCCGCTCGGCCCTGCCGAGGACCTGGGCGCCGCCGTACGTACCGAGCCGTAGCGCCTGACGGGCGTTCAGGGCGGACTCGCGGTGGGCGCCGAGGCGGTTGACGAGCAGCGCGTTGCGCAACTCGGTGTGCAGCTCGCCCGATTCGTTGGACGCGGTGCCGTCCACGCCGAGCCCGACGGGCACGCCGGCCTTCAGCATGTCGGGTACGCGCGCGATCCCCGCCGCGAGGCGCGCGTTGGAGGACGGACAGTGGGCGACGCCCGTGCCGGTACGGGCGAAGGCGGCGATGTCGGAGTCGTTCATATGGACGCAGTGGGCCATCCATACGTCCGGGCCGAGCCAGCCCGTCGACTCGAAGTAGTCGGTCGGGCCCATCCCGAACAGCTCCTTGCAGAACTGCTCCTCCTCGACCGTCTCGCTGCCGTGCGTATGCAGCCGTACCCCCTTGCGGCGTGCCAACTCGGCTCCCTGGCGCATCAGTTCGGTGGAGACGGAGAACGGCGAGCAGGGGGCGACGGCGATCTGTGTCATCGCGTCGGACGCGGTGTCGTGGTAGGTGTCGATCGTCGCCTCGGTGGCGGCGAGGGCGTCCTCCAGCGACTCGACGGCGAAGTCCGGCGGCAGTCCGCCGTCCGACGCGCCGCGGTCCATGGAGCCGCGGGCGAGGGTGAACCGTACGCCGGTCTCCGACGCGGCCCCGATGATGGCGCCGGTCAGATCGCCGGCGCCGCGCGGGTACACGTAGTGGTGGTCCATCGCGGTGGTGACGCCGCCGCGCGCCATCATCGCGAGCGAGCCCTGGGCGGCGGCGCGCACCATCGGCTCGTCGATGCGCGCCCATGTCGGGTACAGCGCGACGAGCCAGTCGAAGAGGTTGTGGTCGGTGGCCAGCCCCCGGGTGATCCACTGGTAGAAGTGGTGATGGGTGTTGACCAGACCGGGGGTCAGGAGATGGCCGGTGGCGTCGACACGCCGTACGACGTTCTCCAGGCCCGTGGGCGCGGGGCCGGCGCCGACGGACTCGATGAGGTTGTCCGCGACGACGACGTGGCCCGACGTGTACTCGGTGTCGTTCGCGTCCACGGTCGCGATGGCACAGTTCTCGATGACGATGCGCGAAGCCGCCATGGCGGGTCCTCGTTCTTCCCGTTGGGTGGACGGATCCGGGGGTCGGGCGGGGTGGGACACGGATCCGCGGTTCTGTCGGTGCGCAGATGCCCCCGCTCCTCCCCCGTACCGCCCTCCGCCGCCGGTCTGTGGCGCGGGAGCATGACGCCGGCGCGGGCGTCGGGGATACCGCGAGGTGCTAGAGGTTGGTCATGTCGAGCGGGATCCGCGGTTCGACGCCGTCGCGCAGCACGGTCGCCTCGATGAGGCCGTACGGGCGGTCGGCGGCGAAGTAGACGGCGCCGTCGGGGGTCTCGTTCTCCAGGCCGAACGGTTCGAGGTCGACCAGGAAGTGGTGGTTGTTGGGGAGCGAGAAGCGGATCTCGTCGATCTCGTCCCGGGCCTCGATGATCCGCGAGCCCATCTGGTAGAGGGTCTGCTGGAGCGAGAGGGAGTAGGTCCCCGCGAAGGCCTGGAGCAGATGCGTGCGCGCCCGGTCGTAGGAGTGCTCCCAGTCGGGCATCGGCTCGGCGTCTTCGGTCCAGTTGTAGCGCCATCTCGCGGAGACGTCGGTGGCGAGTATGCGGTCGTACGCCTCGCGGAGCGTCGTGTACTTGTCCTTGACGTAGCCCCAGAACTCGGAGTCGGTCGAGTTCAGGACGGTCAGGTCCTTGAGGCCGGAGACGATCTCCCACGTCGAGCCGTCGAAGGTGATCTGCGAGACGCGGGTCTCCTGGCCCTTGCGGACGAAGGAGTGCTTGGTCCGCCCGCGCCCGCCGGTGGACCCGGCGCCGGCGTCGGAGGAATCACCGCCGGCGTCGGAGGAATCGGCGTCGGGGGCCGCGATGCGCTCCCAGGCGTACTCCTCGATCCGGATGCGCGCCCGGTGGATCGGGTCCTGGCTGGTGACGAAGTGGCGGGCGAGATGGATGCCGAACTGCTCGGCGGACTCGATGCCGTACTCCTTGGCGAACGCGTACACCGTGTTCTTGGTGGTGTCGGTCGGCAGGACGCTGGCGTTGGAGCCGGAGTAGTGGACCTCCTCCATGGCGCCGGAGAGGGCGACGGAGACGTTCAGGTCCTTGATGTGGTGGGTGTCGCCGTCCCGGACGATCTTGACGACGCGGTTCTCCGCTTTGCCGTACTGGTTCTGGCCGAGAATGGTCGGCATCTGCTAGCTCCCTCGGTATACGGAGTAGCCGAACGGGTTGAGCAGCAGCGGTACGTGGAAGTGCTCGCCCGGAGTGACGGCGAAGGTGATCGCCACCTCGGGGAAGAACGCGCCGCTGTCCCGTGGCGCGGGGGCGTCCTGCTGTGCCTCGGCTCGCTTCTGGCTGTGGCTTCGGCCCGCTGTGTGGACCTGGCCGTGGAAGTACGCCTCGGTCTCGAAGTCGAGACGTACATGGGTCGTTCCCTCCGGCAGTGCCGGCAGGTCTCTGCACCGCCCGTCGGCGTCGGTCGCCGACCGCCCCAGTACCACCCACGGCTCGCGGCTCCCGCCCCGGGCGGAGAGCGAGACGGCGACGGACTCGGCGGGGCGTCCGGCACTGGTGTCCAGGATGTGTGTGGACACCGATGCGGTGGTGTGCGTACTCACGGGGGGCACTCTCCTGCGTGGACGAGACGGGTCAGCCGGATGCGGTTGATCTTGCCCAGCTCGGTGCGGACGACGGACCGCTCCCGCTCGGGCGTGTTGCCGATCCGGGCGCGGACCGCGTCCCGCATCTGCTCACCGGTCCTGCCGGTGGCGCAGATCAGGAAGACGTGTCCGAACTTCTCCTGGTAGGCCAGATTCAGTTCGAGCAGTTCCGCCTTGAGCGCGTCGGACGCCCCGGCCATGCCCCGCTGTTCGCGGGCCGAGGTCGGGTCGCCCGGCTTCGGGCGGCCGATGGGCGGGTGCCCGGCCAGCGCCTCCGCCAGATCGCCGGCGGTCAGGCCGGCCGTGGCGGTGTCACTGGCCGCGAGGAGGGTGTCGGCGGTGGTGTACGGGCGGTGGGCGAGCAGGTCGCTCCCCCATGCCGTACTGGCGCACACCTCACGCAGTGCGGCGCGTGCCGCGCTGTCGGAGGAGGTGTTGAACCGGGTGAGGCCCGGTGGCGGGTCGGTCGTCACGGGAGCCTCCGTGGCTGTGCTTGACGGGCTGCGGGACAGCTAACGCCTTCGCGAACACCACGTCAACACTTTGTTGAATTTTTTGGTGTGGATGCCCCGCCACCCGGACCCGGCCGGATCGGCCCTCTCCCGACCGGATCCGCCGGTCCCCGACGGGGTATCAGCTGGTCTCCGACCGGTTCAGATAGTTGTAGACCGTGAACCGGCTGACCCCGAGCGCACCCGCGACGGTCTCCACTCCGTGGCGTACCGAGAAGGCTCCGCGCGCCTCCAGCGAGCGCACCACCGACTGCTTCGTCCTGCGGTCGAGTTCCGACAGGGGCATGCCGTGCCGGCGCTCCAGCGCGGCGAGGATGTGGTCGAGGGACTCGGAGAGCTGCGGCAGGCGTACGGCGACGACGGCCTCGCCCTCCCAGCTCAGTACGACGTCGTCGGGCAGGGCCAGATCGGGCCGTACCGTCTCCGCGCCCATGGCGTCGATGAGCGGCTTCACCGCGGCGAGAAAGGGATGGTCGACGCGACCGGAGGGCTCGGTCACCTCCCGTCCTCCGCGACCACGTTCACCTGGAGCGACACACGGGTGGCGCCGGCCTCCAGGGAGCGGCGGAGCAGGGCGTCGACGGCCGAGATGACGGCGTCGGCCCCGCCCTCGGCGGTGTTGCCGAACGGCCCGACGTCGACGGCGTCCAGGTCCGCCGTCCGTATGACCTCGCGGGCCACCACGGCATGGTCCGGGGCCTCGTCCAGATCGAACGGCTCGGTCGTGAATTCCACTCTCAGTCGCACCGTGCCCCCAAGGAATCGCTGTCGTCCGGGCACGACCCTAACGGAGCCCCGGCCCGGGACAGGCGACGTCACCGCGCGCGAAGGAGCTCCAGCGCGGAACGGCTCTCCTCGTCCGCGGCACGGTGGATCGCCAGGCGCTGGTCCGGGTCCTCCAGCGGCACCAGCACCTCGTACCGCACCGTGATCGGGCCGACCAGGGGATGGCGTATCACCTTGTCTCCCCGGCCATGGACCTTGACGTCCCGTTCGGCCCACAGGCGCGCGAATTCCTTGTCGTGAGCCGTGAATTCGGTGATGAGACCGCTCAGCACCCGGTCCTCCGGATGCGCGGCCCACGCGGCACGCAGATGGGCGATCGCCTCCCGTACGACGCGTTCGCGGTCGACGTAGAACTCGCGGATCTCCGGATGCATCAGACAGAGCCACATCGCATTACGCCGCGTCGGGGGCAGGGTTTCGAAATCCAGCAGCAGCCCCGCCATTTCGCTGTTCCAGGCGAGGATGTCGTAGCGGTGGTTCATCAGCATGGCGGGCAGCGGCGACAGGTCGGCGACCAGTCGGGCCAGCGGGGGCGCGGCGGCGGTCGCGGGTTCGCCGGCGTTACGCGGGCGCCGCCGGGCCAGGTCGAAGAGGTAGGCGCGTTCGTCGGGACCCAGGCGCAGCGCCCCGGCCAGCGCCTCCACGACGTCCGCGGAGGGGCGCAGCCCGCGGCCCTGCTCCAGCCGCACGATGTAGTCGATGCTGACCCCGGCCAGCTCGGCGACCTCTTCACGGCGCAGCCCGGGGGTCCGCCGGACCTGCCGACGCGACGGCAGGGCGAAGTCGCGCGGGTCCAGGCGCTCGCGCCGGGTCCGCAGGAACGCGGCCAGTTCCCGTGTCGTGTCCACCGTGCTCGTCGTCATGGTCGGTCGAACAGCCCGGGTAGGACCGGCATTCCCAGGAAGTCCTGTCCCTTACCCCCTGCTCGCGCCGGTCACAGGCTTGGTCCCGGCAACGGATCACACGCACAGGAGGACTCGATGTCACTCACCCTCGACACCTACCGGCTGCTGGGCCGCTCCGGGCTGCGGGTCTCACCGCTGGCCCTGGGCGCGGCGACCTTCGGCACCGAGTGGGGCTGGGGCGCCGGGCGGGACGACGCGCGCAGGCTGTTCGACCTCTATGTCGAGCGCGGCGGCAATTTCATCGACACCGCCAACACCTATACGAATGGCAGCTCTGAGCGTCTGCTGGGCGAATTCGCCCGCGACCGCCGTGAAAGCCTGGTGCTGGCGACGAAGTACACGACGCTGCGCCGGCCCGGCGATCCGAATTCCGGGGGCTCTCACCGCAAAAGCATGTTCGCGTCGGTGGAGGGCAGTCTGCGACGGCTGAACACGGATTATCTCGATCTGTTCTATCTGCACGTCTGGGATTTCATGACACCGGTCGAGGAGATCCTGCGCGCCATGGACGATCTGGTCCGGCAGGGCAAGGTCCTCTACGTCGCGGTCTCCAACGTCCCGGCGTGGGAGGTGTCGCGGATGCAGGCGATCGCCGATCTGCGCGGCTGGGCGCCGCTGGTCGCCCTGCAGATCGAGTACAACCTGATCGAGCGTTCCGGGGAGCGTGATCTGATCCCGATGGCACGCGAGATGGGGCTGGGGGTGGTCCCGTACTCACCGCTGGCCGGCGGGGTGCTCACGGGCAAGTACAGCCGGGACGATCTGACCGCGACGGAGGTCGCGGTCGACGGGACCCGTAAGGGCTTCAATCTGGCCAACGGCGGGCTCACCGAACGCGGTTTCGCCATCGCGGACGTCGTGGCGGAGGTCGCCGGGGAGCTCGGCCGGACACCCGGGCAGGTGGGGCTGGCCTGGACCCTCCAGAACCCGGGCGTGACGGCGCCGATCATCGGCGCGCGCACCCCCGCGCAGCTGGAGGACAATCTGGGCGCGCTGGAGGTCGAGTTCACCGCGGGCCAACTGGCCCGCCTGGACCGGGCCGGCGCGATCGAGCTGGGCTTCCCGCACGAGCTCCTCGGCAGCGAGAGGAGCCGCACGCTCACGCGGGGCGACATGAAGGTCGAGGCCCGGCGGTAGGGCGTGGACGGCCGATGGCCGAGCGAGCCCCGAGGGCGGCACTCCCGCCGCCCTCGGGGCTCGCTCGCGTGGGCACGGGGACGCGGAGCCCTTCGCCCCGTACGACGCCCGAAAACGGGCCCGCCCCCTTGACAGCCCTCCCGGATCCCAGGCAATCTTCCGTTAAGCAGAAACTAACTTCCGCAATACGGAAGGAGCGCAGAACTCCTCATGGCCCCCTTCACGAACAGGCCCGGCTCCGAGCAGCGCTTCAATGTGAACCTGTCGATCCTCTTCACCGAACTCCCCCTGCTGGAGCGCCCGGCGGCGGCCGCCGCCGCGGGCTTCACCGCCGTGGAGCTGTGGTGGCCCTGGGTCGACACCCCCACTCCGCCCGGGGCCGAACTGGACGCCCTGAAGAAGGCTCTCGACGACGCGGGCACCCAGCTCGTGGGCCTGAACTTCTACGCCGGGCAGCTCCCGGGCCCCGACCGGGGCGCGCTCTCGCTGCCCGGCGAGGAGTCGGACCGCTTCCGCGCGAACATCGACGTGGCCGCCGACTTCGCCGCCTCGGTGGGCTGCAAGGCGCTCAACGCGCTGTACGGGAACCGTGTCGACGGTGTCGACCCGGATACGCAGGACGAACTCGCCCTGGAGAATCTGGTCCTCGCCGCCCGCGCGGCCGACCGGATCGGCGCGGTCCTGCTGATCGAGGCCCTCAACAGGCCCGAGTCCCCGCGCTATCCGCTGGTGAGCGCCGAGTCCTCGGTCGATGTCGTGGACCGGGTCAACGCCGCGACGGGGCTCGGCAACGCCGCGTTCCTCCTGGACGTCTACCACCTGTCGATGAACGGCCTGGACGCCGAGGCGCTGGCCGCGGTCATCGACACGTACGCGGAGAAGACCGGTCACGTGCAGATCGCCGACAACCCCGGCCGCGGCGCGCCCGGCACCGGGACGCTCCCCCTCCAGGACCTGCTCGACCGGCTCCGCAAGGCCGGTTACGAGGGCTGGGTCGGCCTTGAGTACAAGCCCGGCGACCGCCCGAGCGCCGAGTCCTTCGCGTGGCTGCCGGCCGACGCGCGGGCCGCGCGCTGAGCCCGGGCCCGGACCCGACGCACCCACGTAGACAGACACGTATGCGAGAGAGGCACCCCTGATGAGCACTCTTCCCAAGGTGGCCTGGATCGGCCTCGGCATCATGGGGTCCCCCATGGCCGAGAATCTGATCAAGGCCGGATACTCCGTGACCGGCTTCACGCTGGAGCAGGAGAAGCTGGACCGGCTGGCGGCCAACGGCGGTACCGTCGCGGCCTCGATCGCCGAGGCCGTCGACGGCGCGGACGTCGTCATCACGATGGTGCCCGCCTCTCCCCAGGTCGAGGCCGTCGCCTACGGCGAGGACGGCATCCTGGAGAACGCGAAGCGGGGCGCGCTCCTCATCGACATGTCGTCGATCACCCCGCAGACGTCGATCGATCTGGCCGAGGCGGGCCGGGAGAAGGGCATCCGCGTCCTCGACGCGCCGGTGTCCGGCGGCGAGGCGGGGGCCGTCGAGGCGGTTCTCTCCATCATGGTCGGCGGTGAGCAGGCCGACTTCGACCAGGCCAGGCCCGTCTTCGACGCGCTGGGCCGGACCATCGTCCTGTGCGGTCCGCACGGCGCGGGACAGACGGTGAAGGCCGCCAACCAGCTGATCGTCGCCGTCAACATCCAGGCGTGCGCCGAGGCCGTGGTCTTCCTGGAGAAGTCCGGCGTTGACCTGAACGCCGCTCTCGACGTCCTGAACGGCGGTCTGGCGGGCTCGACCGTCCTGACCCGTAAGAAGGACAACTTCATCAACCGCGAGTTCGCGCCCGGCTTCCGGATCGATCTCCACCACAAGGACATGGGCATCGTCACCGACGCCGCCCGCAATGTCGGTGCCGCCCTTCCGGTCGGCGCGGTCGTCGCGCAACTGGTCGCGTCGCTGCGCGCCCAGGGTGACGGCGGACTCGACCACTCGGCGCTGCTGCGCGCCGTCGAGCGGCTCTCCGGCGGGCAGGTCTGACCGGGGCCCCAGGCCACCCGGTCCCATCGACTCCGGGTTGTGGCGGCGCTGACACCTGTCCTGTCGCGCCCAGGCGCCGCCGCAGCCCGGGAACCACCCGACCCGACCCGGCGGGGATCAACAGCCGTCCCTCCCAACGGCCCTCGTGAGGGGTGGTCGCTGGGAGGGACATCCCAGGGACCGCGGCGGCGCGCGAGCCAGTGCGGTGGCGAGGGGTACGTGGACCGCCCTCCTGACCAGGAGGAGGACGGACCCCGCGCGCCCCGTCGCCGTCGCCGCGGTCCCCCAGCCCCCTCCGGGGCCCCGCAGAACGCCGTCCGGCGGTGCGAATGTCCTGTCGCGCCGGCCTCGCACCGTCGGACGGTCTCCAACTCCCTTGTCCGGCACAGGACTCGGAGCAGAAGATGCCCGGCCGCGGAATCGGCCGGGCATCTTCTGCTGAGCGTCTTGTGCGACACCGAGGGGTGCGCACACTGGAAGGATGCGCCTCGCCGCCTTCCTCGTCCTGACCGCCGCCGCCCTCGCCCTCGCCGTCGGACAGAGCGACCCGGCGTGGCTGGTGCCGCCGGCCGTACTGCTGCTGCTCGTGGGGCTGGACGCCGTCAGGCCCGCCAAGTACCGCAAAACGCCCCGGGTGCCGGGCAAGGACGCCGCCGCGGCGGGGACCGCGCTCGGCGCCGCCGGTGCCGCCGCGTCGACCAGTTGGTGGGCCGACAACGTCCCCGCCGACTGGGGCACGAGCGATAAGGAGCACGGCAAGGACAGCGGTAAGGACGGTGGGAACGCGGGCGGTTGCGGCGGGTGCGGTGGTTGCGGCGGCTGCGGGTGTGGCGGCTGACCCGCGGCCGACGGACGACGGCCCCCCGCACCGGAGTTCCGGGGCGAGGGGCCGGGGCACGCGCATCGCGCATCGGACATCAGGCGTCGCGCAACAGGCATCAGGCATCAGGCGTCGGGCATCAGGCCATGACACCCGGCGGACTCCGGGTCAGACGAGCGGCCTGATCTCCGTCGGCGCGTGGCCGGGCTCGGTGGCCAGCTCCTCCCACTCGTTCACATTGTCGATCCGCACGCCCATCGAGATGTTCGTGATCCGCTCCAGGACCGCCTCGACCACCACCGGCACCCGGAACTCCGCCGCGAGCTTCTTGGCCTCCTCGAAGGCCGGCAGCAGCTGGTCGGGCTCGGTGACCCGGATCGCCTTGCAGCCGAGGCCCTCGACGACCTTGACATGGTCGACCCCGTAGACGCCCAGCTCGGGTGAGTTGATGTTCTCGAACTCCAGGTTCACCTGGAAGTTGATGTCGAGATTGCGCTGCGCCTGCCGGATCAGTCCCAGGTAGGCGTTGTTCACCAGCACATGGATGTACGGGATCTTGTGCTGCGCGCCGACGGCCAGCTCTTCGAGCATGAACTGGAAGTCGTAGTCGCCGGAGAGCGCGACGACGGTCGCGTCCGGGTCGGCCTTCGCGACTCCGAGCGCGGCCGGGATCGTCCAGCCGAGCGGTCCCGCCTGGCCGCAGTTGATCCAGTGGCGCGGCTTGTAGACGTGCAGCATCTGCGCGCCGGCGATCTGCGAGAGCCCGATGGTGGTGACGTACCGGGTGTCCGTACCGAAGGCGCGGTTCATCTCCTCGTACACGCGCTGCGGTTTCAGCGGCACGTTGTCGAAGTGCGTCCTGCGGTGCAGGGTGGACTTGCGCTCCAGCACGGAGGCGTTCCACTCGGTGCGGTCCGGCAGTTCGCCGGCCGCCCGAAGCTCCTTCGCCACCTCCACGAAGAGCCTCAGCGCGTCCTTGGCGTCCGAGGCGATCCCGTAGTCCGGGGCGAAGATCTTGCCGATCTGGGTCGGCTCGATGTCGACGTGGACGAACGTGCGGCCCTCGGTGTAGACGTCGAGGGCGCCGGTGTGGCGGTTGGCCCAGCGGTTGCCGATGCCGAGGACGAAGTCCGAGGCGAGGAACGTCTCGTTGCCGTAGCGGTGCGAGGTCTGGATGCCGACCATGCCCGCGTTGAGGTCGTGGTCGTCGGCGATGGCGCCCCAGCCCATCAGTGTCGGGACGACCGGCGTGCCGGTCAGCTCGGCGAACTCCACCAGCAGATCGGACGCGTCGGCGTTGATGACTCCGCCGCCGGCGACGATCAGGGGGCGCTCGGACAGGTTGAGCAGCGTCAGGGCCTTCACGATCTGCGCACGGGTCGCGGACGGTTTGTAGACCGGCAGCGGCGCGTAGGTGGCGATGTCGAACTCGATCTCGGTGAGCTGCACGTCGATCGGCAGATCGACGAGGACCGGGCCGGGGCGGCCCGAGCGCATCAGATGGAACGCCTGCTGGAAGACGCCGGGGACCTGTGCGGCCTCCAGGACGGTGGTGGCCGCCTTGGTGACCGGCCGGGCGATCGACGCGATGTCGACGGCCTGGAAGTCCTCCTTGTGGATCACCGCGGTCGGGGCCTGGCCGGTGATGCAGAGGATCGGGATCGAGTCACCGATCGCGGAGTACAGGCCGGTGATCATGTCGGTGCCGGCCGGACCCGATGTGCCCACGCAGACACCGATGTTGCCCGGTTTCGTACGGGTGTAGCCCTCGGCCATGTGGGAGGCGCCCTCCACGTGGCGGGCGAGCGTGTGGTCGATGCCGCCCGCCTCTTCGAGGGCCTTGTAGAAGGGGTTGATCGCCGCGCCCGGCACACCGAACGCGGCGGTGACGCCTTCGCGCTTGAGGATCTCAACTGCCGCTCTGGCAGCGGTCATACGAGGCATGGAGTGCTCCTGCTTCGGCCTGGTGGACTCGGGCTCTGTCGCGCCACCTGAGAGCGTCGATTCCGTTGATTCCTTCTTTTCCACGATACGGAAACTGTGTTCTGCTATGTGGAATCAAATCTAAAGTGCCTACACAACGGCGTCAAGGGATGCACGAAGCCCCTCCCCAACGCCCGTCCGGTGATGGACGATGGGCCGCAAAGGGGGTACCGAAAGTGGGAAAGACCGTTCCTGTCCGCTGTCCCGACTGCGGACACGGCCACCAGTTCACGGCGACGGCCTACCCCTGCCCCTGCGGATCGGCCGTCACGGCGCCCCTGGTGGTCGGGGCGCCCGTCATACGCGTCGTGCGCCGGGCGTGGGACGACGAATGGGTGACCGTCAGCTGCACCGGGTGCGGGCGCCTGGACCAGTGGCCGCAGCCGGAGCTGGGCTGCCACTGCGGGGCGATACTGCGGGTGCCGGTCAGACCGGTGACGCTGGACACGACGTACGACGCCCTGCGCGCCGCCGCCCTCTATCTGCGCGCGATCGGCTTCCAGGACGTCGTCAGGGCCCAGGCGCCGCCGGAGGTCGGTATCGATCTGCGGGGTCCCGGACTCGTGGCCCAGGTCGACTCGGGTCCGCGTCCCGCCGACCCGCGCGCCGTCGAGTGCCTGTGGCTCAACGCGCTCAACGAGTCGGCGGTGAGCGCCTTCTTCTCCCTGGCCGGATACGCGGACGAGGCGCGCGACCGCGCCGACGCCCTCGGGGTGCCGCTCTTCGTCCTGGACCCGGCGGGCATCCCGCGACCGGTCAACGGCCCGGCGGCGGACCTGGATCGCTCACACGCGTGAGCGGAACACCACAACCGTGTCCGTGCACAGCCGTGTTCGTGGTCGCCCGGGCATACTTTCTCCATGCGAATCCGCCCCGCGGTCCCCGCCGACCTCCCCCTCCTCCAGGACATCGAAAGGGCCGCCGGTGAACCGTTCCGCGCCGTCGGTATGGCGGCGATCGCCGACGACGACCCCCCGGGCATCGAACTCCTCGACCGGTATCTGCGCGCGGGACACGCCTGGGTCGCCGAGGACGGCGCGGGCCGTCCCGTCGCGTATCTGATCTACGACGAGGTCGACGGCGCCGCGCACATCGAGCAGGTCTCCGTCCATCCCACGGCGTCCGGGCACGGGGTGGGCCGCGCGCTCATCGACCATCTCGCCGTACGGGCGGAGTCGGCCGGGCTGGCCGGACTCACCCTCACCACCTTCGCGGACGTGCCGTGGAACGCGCCGTACTACACCCGGCTCGGCTTCCGCACCCTCGCCGAGAGTGAACTCACCGACGGTCTGCGGGAGATCAGGCGCGCCGAGGCCGCGCACGGTCTCGACCACTGGCCGCGTGTCTGTATGCGCCGTACGACCGCGGCCGGCTGAGCCCCGGCCGGACGAATCCCGGGCCGGGCCGCGCGGCCGGGCCGCGCCCGCGTCAACGCAGGTCGCTCTCCTCGTACTCCGTCGCCGAGCCCTCGGCCGTGCGCGCGCGCAGCTCGATACGGCGGATCTTGCCCGAGACCGTCTTGGGCAGCTCGGCGAACTCGATACGGCGCACCCGTTTGTACGGGGAGAGCACCGCGCGCGAGTGCGCGAAGAGCAGCTTCGCGGTGTCCGGACCCGGCTCCCAGCCGTCCGCCAGGACGACGTACGCCTTCGGCACATTGAGCCGCAGCGAGTCGGGCGCCGGTACGACCGCGGCCTCGGCGACCGCCTCGTGCTCCAGGAGCGCGCTCTCCAGCTCGAACGGCGAGATCTTGTAGTCCGACGCCTTGAACACGTCGTCGCTGCGGCCGATGTAGGTGATGTACCCGTCGGCGTCGCGCGAGCCGATGTCCCCGGTGCGGTAGTAACCGTCCGCCATGGCCTCGGCCGTACGCTCCGGGTCGCCGTGGTAGCCGGTCATCAGGCCGACCGGGGAGTTCGCGAGGTCAAGCGAGATCTCGCCCTCGGACGCGCCGGGCGCTCCGGTGACCGGGTCGAGCAGCTCCACGACATAGCCGGGGGTCGGCCGGCCCATCGACCCGGCCTTGAGCAGCTGTCCCGGTGAGTTGGCGACCTGGACGGCCGTCTCGGTCTGGCCGAAGCCGTCCCTGATCGTGGCGCCCCACTCCCTGCGGACGGTCTCGATGACCTCGGGGTTGAGCGGTTCACCGGCGGCGACGACCTCGCGGGGGCTGTTGCGCAGCTGGGTGAGGTCGGCCTGGATGAGCATCCGCCACACCGTGGGGGGCGCGCAGAAGCTCGTCACGCCGGCCCGGTCCATCTCGGCCATCAGCCGGACGGCGTCGAAGCGCGTGTAGTTGTGGATGAAGACGGTCGCCTCGGCGTTCCAGGGCGCGAAGAGGTTCGACCAGGCGTGCTTGGCCCAGCCGGGTGAGGAGATGTTCAGATGCACGTCGCCCGGCCTGAGCCCGATCCAGTACATCGTGGCGAGATGGCCGATCGGGTACGAGACATGGGTCTGCTCGACGAGCTTGGGGTGGGCGGTGGTGCCGGAGGTGAAGTAGAGCATCAGGGTGTCGTCGGCGCGGGTGACCCCGTCGGGCTCGAAGTCCGGGGAGGCCTTGTAGGAGCCCTCGTACGACCGCCAGCCGCCGTCCGGGCCCCCGGCGTCAACTTCGGAGCCTTCGGCGCCGACCACGATCCGGGTGTACTCCCCGGGCGCCTCGGCGAACTTCCCGGTGTCGCCCGCCCGGACGATCACATGCCCCACCCGCCCGCGCTCGATCCGGTCCCGCAGGTCCGGGGCGCCGAGCAGCGGGGTCGCCGGGATCACGACGGCGCGCAGTTTCATCGCGGCGAGCGCCGTCTCCCACAGCTCCGTCTGATTGCCGAGCATGACGAGGAGACGGTCCCCGGCCGCGACGCCCTGGTCACGCAGCCAGTTGGCCACCTGGTCGGACCTGGTGGACAGGGAGGCGAAGGAGGTGACGCTCTCGGTGCCGTCCTCCTCGACGATGTGCAGCGCGGGCCGGTCGTTGCCTTCGGCGATGACGTCGAACCAGTCCAGCGCCCAGTTGAACAGCTCGGGCCGGGGCCAGACGAAGCCTTCGTACGCCGCGGTGTAGTCCTCCCGGTGCCGCAGCAGGAAATCCCTGGCGGCGCGGAACTCCTCGGTCGCATCGACTGCTCTCATGTGCCCTCCTCATCGCTCGCCCGTTCACTAGCATCGTGTATCGGGTGACGTACGTCTCACCACCCCCCGACGGGGGTGAACGGACCGCGTCGCGCCGACGGAGAGACCCGAGGGACCTGGAGAGGGAAGGCGCTGTGACTGAGGCGGTCGAGGCGGTGGAGATGCGTACGGCGCTGCTGACCCTGCGCCGTGCGACGGGACTGCCGGTCGCGTTCGGCGGGCTGCTGCACAGTCCGCGCCAGGTACGGATCGCGGAGCTGCACGGCACGGCGACGAGCGCGCTGCGCGGACTCGGCATCTGCGTCGGCAACGGGCTCGGCGGCAAGTCGATCGCCCTGCTGCGCCCGTGCGCCGTGACCGACTACCGGCAGGCGCGCCACATCAGCCACGAGTACGACGCGGCGGTGGCCGCCGAGGGGCTGCGCTCCGTGGTCGCCGTTCCCGTGATCGTGCGGCGCAAGGTCCGCGGGGTGCTGTACGGGGCGCTGCGCGATCCGCTGCCGATGGGCGAGCGCGTCTTCGACGCCGCCGTCGCGGCGGCCCGGGACGTGGAGCAGTCCCTGGTGGTACGGGACGAGGTGCAGCGGCTGCTCGCCGTGACCCGGGAGCCGGTGCCCGCGCGGGCCGGCGCGTGGGAGGAGGTCCGGGAGGCGCACAGCGAACTGCGGGCCCTCGCGCCACGCATCGTCGACGCCGGGCTGCGCAGCGAACTGCACGCCGTCTGCGGCCGGTTGGCGGGCGCGGGCGGCGCGCCGCAGCAGCGTGAGAGCCATGAGCCGCGCGCGGTGACGCTGGCTCCCCGGGAGGTGGACGTGCTGGCGTGCGTGGCGGCGGGGTCGACGAACGCGGCGGCGGCCGAGCGGCTGGGGCTGCGGCCGGAGACGGTGAAGGGGTATCTGCGGGCCGCCATGCGGAAGCTGGGCGCCCACACGCGTCTGGAGGCGGTGGTGGCGGCGCGCCGGGCGGGGCTGCTGCCTTAGGAGGGGCGCGAGAGGCCGGAGTACGGGTGTGCCGCAGGGGCCGGGGGCCGCCGCCGTCAGGGAGCCGTCAAATAACCGGCCCGACCGGTCAACGCCGCGTCATGAGATGTCCGGTCCGGCTCCGCCCGGGCATAGCTTCCAGGTGTCAGACAGCGACGACTCCCCTGGGGAGGACACCATGGAGAGCACCACCCAAGAAGACGCGGACCCCGAGGAACCCGGGGCGGGGCCGTTGTACGTACCCGTACGGCTCGGCTCCGCCGGAGGCCGGCAGCTGCGCTTCATGCGCACACCGCTCGGCGAGCGGACGGCCGTCGGCTTCACCAGCGCCCGGCGGCTGACCGCCGCGCTCGGTCCGCGACAGCCGTACATCAGACTTGCGGAGACGTGCCTGCGGGCGCTCTCGGAGCCGCTCGGCGTCGTCCTCGTGACCGTCGACCCGCAGCTCGCCGCCGCGCCGGTCGCCCCTCGGACGTCCCCGCCGGGCCACGCGCCCACCCGTACGACGGTGAGGCCGTGTCTGCGCCACACCGGCGAGGTGCCGCTGGGGGTGGGAGCGTGACCATCGAGCCGCTGCTCGTCGTCAACGAGCTGAGCGCCCCGTCCGTCTGGCCCGCGTCGGCCGTGTCCGCGCCCGGCGGCGACCTGTGCGTCGCGGGGGTCTCCCTCCTGGAGCTGGCCGAGCGCCACGGCACACCTACCTACGTACTCGACGAGGGAGAGGTTCGGTCCCGCGCCCGCGCCTGGCTGCGCGCGCTGCCCGAGGCGGAGATCGTCTACGCGGCGAAGGCGTTCCTGTGCCGTGCCGTCGTCGACTGGGTCGAGGAGGAGGGCCTCGGCCTGGACGTCTGCTCGGCCGGTGAGCTGGAGCTGGCGGCGACGCGCGGCTTCCCCGCGGAACGGATCGTGCTGCACGGCAACGCCAAGTCGCCGGAGGATCTGCGGACCGCGCTGCGGCTCGGCGTCGGCAGGATCGTCATCGACGCGGACTGCGAGATCGCGAGGCTCGCCGCGCAGGTGCCCGCGCACGGTTCGCAGCGGGTGATGATCCGCGTACTGCCGGGGATCGAGGCGGGCGCCCATCCGAAGATCCGTACGGGGACCGAGGGCCAGAAGTTCGGGCTGTCGGACGCGAACGGCGACGCGGAGGACGCCGTGGCCCGGATCATGGGCCAGCACCAGCTCGAACTGGTCGGTCTGCACTGCCACTTGGGCTCGCAGATCGTCTCGCCCGAGCCGTACGAGCGGGCCGCGCGCGCACTGGTCTCCTTCCTCGTACGCGTCCGGGACCGGTTCGGCGTCGTCCTGCCCGAGCTCGACCTGGGCGGCGGCTTCGCGGCGGCGTATCTGCCGGGCGACGAGGCTCCGGCCCCGGCCGTCTACGGACGGCGTATCAGGCGGGCGCTGATCGACGCCTGCGCCGAGGCGGGCCTGCCGATCCCCCGGCTCACCCTGGAGCCGGGCCGCTCGATCATGGCGCCGGCCGGTGTCGCGCTGTACCGGGTGCTCGCCGTGAAGCGGACGGGCGGCCGGGTCTTCGTGGCCGTGGACGGCGGTATGAGCGACAACCCGCGCCCCGCGCTGTACGGCGCCCGCTACACGGTGCGGCGGGTGGGGCGCGCCTCCACCGCCCCGATGCGGGCGGCCACGGTCGTGGGCCGGCACTGCGAGGCGGGGGACGTGCTCGCCGACGGGGTGGAGCTGCCGGACGACGTACGGCCGGGCGACGTGCTCGCGGTCCCCGCGTCGGGCGCGTACCAGGTGTCGATGGCGTCGGGCTACAACATGACCGGCCGGCCGCCGGTGGTGGCGGTCGCCGACGGGCGGTCGCGCCTGCTGGTGCGACGCGAGACGTTCGACGACCAACGGCGCCGAGACGTCGGCCTCTGAGCCCGGGGCCGACGCCGTACCCGGTCCTGTCCGACGGGACATGATCCGGAGCCTGCCGACGGACGGCGTGCCGATGGGCACGCCGTCCGTCACGGCGCGTTCAGACCGCGGCGGTGACCGTGAACAGCGCGCCGTCCGGGTCGCGGAGCGTCGCCTCCGCCACCTCCGCCGACGCGTCGGTCCGCACGACGAGAGAGCCGCCGGAGGCAAGGGCCGCCTCGACGGCCGCGTCCACGTCCCGCACGTTGAAGTGCACGTGCCAGCGGGGCCGGAGCTGCGGGTCGGGCGACGCCTGTACGGCTCCGCCCCTGATCCGCGCGAGCGGCTCCTCGCCGTCGAGGAGCACCGCCCGGTCCTCCTCGCGCACCAGCCGCAGCTTGCCCTCGCCCTCCGGCTCCCAGCCGAGCGTGAGCGAGTAGAAGCGCCCGGCCGCGGCGGCGTCCCTGGTGCACAGCTCCAGCGAGGCCGAGCCGCTGCCGCGCCCCATCGACCAGTCCGTACGTACGGAGCCTTCCCAGATCCCGAAGACGGCGCCGTCGGGGTCGACCGCGAGGGCCGCGCGCCCGGTGTGGAAGGCCAGCGGGCCGACGCCGACCGTGCCGCCGCGCTCCCTGATCCGGGCCGCCGCCTCGTCCACGTTCGTGACGTTGAAGTACGGGGTCCAGGAGACGGCGACCTGGAGCGAGGAGGCGAGTGCTCCGATGCCGCCGACCGGCAGCCCGTCGATGAGGGCGACCGAGAAGTCGTCACCGAGCCCCGCGCGCCGGTAGGTCCAGCCGAGGACCTTGCCGTAGAAGTCCTGGGCGCCCCGCAGCTCGCGTGCCAGCAGACTCACCCAGATCGGCGCTCCGGCGACTCCCTGTGCTTTCGGCATCCCGCTCCGTCCCATTCGCATCACTGCCCCTCCCGTACGACCGCGTCGGAAGGCTAATGCCCTTAACCGCACAACAGACACCTTTGAATGTATTTGAAGGTAATGCTCGGCGGCGCCCCTCCCTCGTCCGCGATATGATCAACCACTTATTATGGGAGCGCTCCCAATGGTTGGATGACGGTCCCCCGAGGGAGCCCCCGATGGAGGTCGCAGGATGGTGACAAGGGGACGTGCGGACCGGCGGAGCCGACCCACCCTGGAGGAGGTGGCGGCGCACGCGGGCGTGGGGCGGGGCACCGTCTCGCGCGTCATCAACAACTCGCCGCGGGTGCGGGAGTCCACCAGGGAGCTCGTCGAGCGGGCCATCGCCGAGCTGGGCTACATACCCAACCGGGCGGCCCGCGCCCTCGCCGGGAACCGTACGGACGCGGTGGCCCTGGTGATCCCGGAGACCGAGAAGCGGTTCTTCGCCGAGCCGTACTTCTCCGACGTGCTCCACGGCGTCGGCACGGGCCTCGCCGACACCGACATGCAGTTGCTGCTCACCCTCGTACGGACCGAGCACGAGCGCCGGCGCTTCCTCCAGTACGCGCGCGCCGGCCGCGTCGACGGCGTGCTGCTCGTGTCGGTGCACGGCAGCGACCCGCTCCCGGACCTGCTGGCCGAGATGGGCCTGCCGACCGTGCTGAGCGGGCGCCGCTCGGCCCACGAGTCCCTGTCGTACGTCGACGCCGACAATCTGGGCGGCGCGCGCGGCGCCGTCCGGCATCTCGCGGAGACCGGGCGGCGGCGGATCGCCACGATCACCGGACCGCTCGACATGTACGTGGCGCGGTGCCGGCTCGGCGGGTATCAGGAGGCCGTCGCGTCGGCCGGGGGCGACGGCGACCCGTCGTGGACCGCGCACGGGGACTTCACCGAGGAGAGCGGGCGGCGGGCGATGGCGGAGCTGCTGACCCGCCACCCGGACCTGGACGCGGTGTTCGCCGCGTCCGACCTGATGGCGGCGGGCGCCCTGCACTCGCTGCGGGCGGCGGGGCGGCGGGTGCCCGAGGACGTGGCCGTCGTCGGTTTCGACGACTCCCCCATCGCCGCCCACACCGATCCCCCGCTCAGCTCCGTACGGCAGCCGATGGAGGAGATGGGGCGGGCGATGGCGCGGGTGCTGCTGGAGGGGATCGAGGACCCGGGGGCGCCCTGGCGGCATGTCGTGCTGCCGACGGAGCTCGTGCGGCGCACGTCCTCCTGAGGACGCCGGGCCGCGCGCTCCCCGGCCCGGGTCAGCGTGACGCCAGGTCCGGGGCGGTCGACTTGAGATAGGTCGCCACCCAGACCAGCGGGGCGTTCCAGTTGACGGTGTTCTCCTTCGAGCCCCAGGCGCTCGGCGCCGTGCCGGGCCCCGCGTACGACTTGGCGGCGGGGCGGCCCTTGGGGGTGACCGGATCGTTGATGAGGACGCTGTTCGGGCCGCCGGAGAGCCAGCCCTTGGGGTAGGGGGTCGCCGGGTACTGGCCCCATGCCAGCCGGTCGTGCAGATCGGTCTCCCGGTGGGCGCCGTAGCCCGTCACGTAGGAGATCCGCAGGGCGTTCGTGCCGAGCAGATAGTCCATGGCGCGGTGCATGGCCTTCAGATGGCGCCGGTCGTGGCCGATGTCGTACGCGGTGCCGAGCAGCATCATCCGGTTGACGATCGCGGAGTTGGAGCCCCACGGGTAGGGCTCGGCGCCGGGGAGCAGCGCCGGATACCCCTCGCCCCGCTGGGTCGTGACGAGCGTGTCGGCGACGGCGCGCAGGCCGGCGCGCATACGGGCCAGGTCGGCGGCGGGGAGGCCGTTCTCCACGGCGAGGAGCGAGAGCGTGCCGGCGGCGGCGACCCGGCCCCAGTCGACGGGGCCGATCTCCCCGTAGTGCGGGGAGCGGGTGAGCGCGTCGCGGTAGGTCCGGGCGGTGCGGTCGGCGCGCCGCTCGGCGGTGAGGTAGAGCTCGGCCGCCGCGGCGTAACGGTCGTCGCTGTTCTGGGTGTCGGGGTAGTCGCCGCCGCCCTCGGCGTCGGTGCCGTCGTTGGCCTCGGGGTAGTCGACGTCGGGCCGGGCCTCGGCGCGCCGCCACGCGTCCCGTGCGGACGCCCAGAGCCGGTCGGCCTTCCTGGCGTCGAACTTCCGCAGTACCCGGGCGAGTTGGGCGTTGGTACGGGCGACGGCGTAGGTGGCGTTGGTGGACGGCGGCATCGCGGAGCGGGGCATCGCGTTTTCGGCGGCGATGTCCTTGACCGGGAACGGGCTCCAGGTGTGGTTGTGCACCTTGTGGGAGGCCAGACCGGTGGCGGGGAGCATCCCGGCCATGAAGCGTGAGCCGTGGGCGACCTCGTCGAGGATGTCGGGTACGCCGTTGGCCCGCTCGGGGAGGGCCAGGCTTCCGTCGCCGTACGCCCGGTTGTCGCGCTCGTAGAGGTTCAGCAGGGTCCAGGCGGCGATGGCGTGGTTGACGGGGTAGACGCCGAAGTCGCCGGCGTCGGCCCAGGAACCGGAGACGTCGAGCCGCTGGTCCCTGCCGGTCCTCGGGTCCTTGCCGCACCAGTTCTTGTAGCAGGGAACGGAGTTGTCGCCGGTGTGCAGGGCGGCGTGCGCGTGGGCGGCGTGCTGGAGGTACTCGGCCCTGACCGGGGTGCCCATGCGGTGGAAGTAGAAGTACTGCATGGCCTCGCGGCCGAGGTCCGGGTAGAGCGGCCTGCGTGTGACGGTGAACGGCACGCTCGTACCGGCACCCGCGACGGTGAGCCGGCGGACCCCCTGGCCGGTCGCGCGGGAGAAGTCGGCCTGGTGGACATGGTCGCCGGACGCCTTGTCGGCGCCGACGACGCGGGTGGTCCCCGAGGCGACGGTGCGTCCCCTGTCGTCCTTGAGCCGCCACTTCAGGGGGGTGCGGGCCGCCGCGACCACGGTCGCGATCTTGTCGGCGCCGGTCGCGTAGCCGATCTGGTTGACCCGCACGGGGCCCGGGTCCGCCGCGCCCGCCGGGGCGCCGACGGCGGTCTGCCCGAGCACGGCGGGCATCGCGGCGGCGGCCAGCGCGAGCGAGAGCGAGGAGAACAGGGATGGACGCATGGGGTCGGCTCCTCCGCGGCACGCCTGGGGTCGGGTCGCGGAGAACGTAAGGGATGATTCTTCATCAGATCAGACCGACACTCCGACGGTGCGCGGCCTTCATACGAGTGCGCCACGCCGACGCCGGTTCGATCGTGGCGGGTTCGGTCGTGGCCGGTTCGGTCGTCGCGGGTTCGGTCGTTGCCGGTTCGGGGCGGCGGCGCCGAGGACGCGGACGACGGTGGACTCGGGCCCGGGGACGGCCCGCTCCGGCAGGTGGCCTCTCGCTCGTGGGCTGTTCGGAGTGGGGCGGCTCACTCGTAAGAGGCGCCGTGCCGGGGCGCTCCGTCCCTCCCGGTGCCCGCTGACCGACCATCCCTGGGATCTCTCCTGCCCCGCCGCCCCCGTGGCCGGCAGGCAGGCCTCCCGCGCGCTCGCGCCCACCTCACCTCACCAGGGGAACCATGAAGAGCCTGCCCACGCTTGCCCGTACGCTCCAGATCGCCGTCGCGGTCGCCGCCTCCATGGCGACGCTCGCCGCCGCACCCGCCGCCGCGGAACAGGACCGGCACGCCAAGGGCCACGGCGGAGGCCCGGTCTTCGTCCAGACCGACGACGTGCGGGGCAACAAAATCGTCGCCTACCACCGCGCCCCCGACGGCAAGCTCCACAAGCGGGCCGTCTACGCGACCGCCGGAAAGGGCGGGGTGCTCGGCGGCTCCGTCGTCGACCACCTCGCCTCGCAGGGCTCGCTGACCTACGACGCGCGGCACCGCCTCCTCTACGCGGTGAACGCGGGCAGCGACACCCTCACGGTCTTCGCGGTCGACGGGGAACGGCTCCACCGCAAGCAGGTCATCTCCTCCGGCGGCACCTTCCCCGTCAGCGTCACCGCGCACGGCGACCGCGTCTATGTCCTCAACGCCCGCAAGGGCGGCTCCATCCAGGGGTACCGGCTCACCGCGAAGGTGCTGGAGCGGGTCAAGGCCTGGAACCGCGCCCTGCGCCTCGACACCGGCACGGCGCCGGAGTTCACGCACACCCCCGGACAGGTCGCCTTCACGCCCGACGGATCGCGGCTCGTCGTCACCACCAAGATGGGCGGCAACAGCATCGAGGTCTTCGACCTCGACCGTACGGGAGCCCCGGCGGCCGAGCCCGTCGTCAGCAGCAAGCCCGGCTCCGTCCCCTTCGGGCTGACCTTCGACCGGCACGGCCGGCTCGTCGTCGCCGACACCGGCCCCAACGTGGTCCTGACCTTCCGTATCGAGAAGCGCGGCGACGCCACGCTCCTCGACGACACCCCGACCGGCCAGCAGGCCAGCTGCTGGATCGTCCGGGTGGGTGACCGCTTCTACGTCTCGAACGCGGGCAGCAACACGCTGTCCGGTTTCCGGCAGCACGGCGGGGCGCGCCTCGAACCGCTGGGCAACACCCCGACCGGCGTGGGCACCGTGGACGCGGCCGTCTCGCCCGACAAGCGGTACCTGTATGTCCAGACCGGCGGCGTGGGCGCGGTCGACGGCTTCCGCGTCAACGACGACGGCTCCCTCACCAAGATCAGCATCACCCCCGTACCGGACGCGGTCGGCGGCGAAGGCATCGTCGTCCTCTGAGCAGGCACCGGGACAGGCATGGGCGGCCGGGGGCCACAGCGGTGGCCCCCGCCGCCCGCGCGGAGCTCCGGACTCCCGGCGCCGGCCCTCAGGCGACGGAGCCGATACGGCCCGCCGGTGCCCGGTTCCGGTCGTGGTGGATCGGGGTGTGGGCGCCGGTCAGGGAGACCCCGGTGCCGCCGCGCCGGTTCGCGACGATCTCCGCCGCGATCGACAGCGCGGTCTCCTCGGGCGTGTGCGCGCCGAGGTCCAGCCCGATGGGGCTGCGCAGCCGCGCCAGTTCGAGCTCGGTGACACCGACGCCGCGCAGCCGCTCGTTGCGGTCGAGATGGGTGCGCCGGGAGCCCATGGCGCCGACGTAGGCGACGGGCAGCCGGAGGGCGAGTTCCAGCAGGGGGACGTCGAACTTGGCGTCGTGGGTCAGGACGCAGAGCACCGTACGGCCGTCGGTCTCCGTCGACCCCAGATAGCGGTGCGGCCAGTCCACGACGATCTCGTCCGCGTCCGGGAAGCGCGCGCGGGTGGCGAAGACGGGGCGGGCGTCGCAGACCGTGACGTGGTATCCGAGGAACTTCCCCACTCTGACCAGGGCGGACGCGAAGTCGATCGCCCCGAAGACGATCATGCGCGGGGCGGGCACGCTCGACTCGACGAGCAGCGTCAGGGGGCGCCCGCAGCGCGAGCCGTCCTCGCCGATCGTGACGGTGCCCGTGCGCCCGGCGTCCAGCAGGGCGCGGGCCTGGCCCGCGGCGGTGCGGTCCAGCTCCGGGTGGCCGCCCAGCGTCCCCTCGTACGCTCCCGAGGGCCGTACGAGCAGTGCCCGGCCGCCCATTCCCCGGGGCCCGTCGGTGACCCGTGCGACCGCCGCCGCCTCGCCCCGCGCCGCGGCGGAGAGCGCGGCCCGGAGCACCTGTCGGTCCGGAGAGTCGGCGCGGACCGGTGTGATGAGGATGTCGATGACGCCGCCGCAGGTCAGGCCCACGGAGAAGGCGTCCTCGTCGCTGTAGCCGAAGGTCTCCAGGACGCTCTCGCCGCTCTCCAGGGACTCCCGGCACAGCTCGTAGACCGCGCCCTCCACACATCCGCCGGAGACCGAGCCGATCGCCGTGCCCGCGCCGTCCACGGCGAGGGCGGCGCCGGGCTGCCGGGGCGCGCTGCCGCCGACGGCCACCACGGTGGCCACGGCGAAGTCACGTCCCTGCTCGACCCACCGGTTCAGTTCTTCGGCGATGTCCAGCATGTGGGCCTCCTCTGTTCTCAAGTATCGGATGTGCGGAGGTTCCCGGCGCGTCAGCCCACGCCGAGCCACCCCTCGATCGGGTGGAGGGCGAAGAAGACGAGGAAGATCACGGCCAGCCCCCACATGAAGGCGCGGATCTCCCGGACCTTGCCCTGGGCGGTCTTGATGGCGACGTAGGAGATGACTCCGGCGGCGACACCGGCGGTGATCTGGTAGGTGAACGGCATGATCACCACGGTCAGGAAGACCGGCACGGCGACGGCGCGGTCGTTCCAGTCCACATGCCTGGCGTTCTGCATCATCATCGCGCCGATGACCACCAGCGCCGCCGCCGCGACCTCGCCGGGGACGACCTGGGTGATCGGGCTGAAGAAGAGGCACGCGGCGAAGAAGAGGCCGGTGACGACGGAGGCGAAGCCCGTACGGGCGCCCTCGCCGACACCGGTCGCGGACTCCACGAACACGGTCTGGCCCGAGCCGCCGGCGGCGCCGCCGATCACACCGCCCGCGCCGTCGATGAACAGCGCCTTCGACAGGCCCGGCATCCGGCCCTTCCCGTCGGCGAGTCCGGCCTCGGTCCCCACGCCGATGATGGTGGCCATCGCGTCGAAGAAGCCGGCGAGGACGAGCGTGAAGACGATCATGCCGACGGTCATGGCGCCGACCTCGCCCCAGCCGCCGAACTCGATGTCGCCGAAGAGCGAGAAGTCCGGCATGGAGACGGCGCTCCCGGTCAGCTCGGGCGGTCCGCTCGTCCAGGCCCTGGCGGCGATGACACCGGCGGCGTTCAGTACGGCGGCCACGACCGTGCCGACGACGATGCCGATCAGGATCGCGCCGGGCACCTCGCGGGCCTGGAGCATGAAGATCAGCAGGAGGGTGACCGCGAAGATCAGGACGGGCCAGCCGGCCAGCTCGCCGGCCGGGCCCAGGGTGACGGGTCCGCCGCCCCGCGAGGCGTGCACGAAGCCCGCCTTGACCAGGCCGATCAGCGCGACGAAGGTGCCGATGCCCATCGTGATCGCGTGTTTGAGGGCGAGCGGGATGGCGTTCATGATCATCTCGCGCAGGCCGGTGACGACCAGCAGCATGATCACGGCCCCGTACATCACGCACATGCCCATGGCCTGCGGCCAGGTCATGGTGGGCGCGACCTGGGTGGAGATCACGCCGGAGACGGAGAGCCCGGCGGCGAGGGCCAGCGGCACCTTGCCGACGAAGCCCATCAGCAGCGTGGTGACGGCCGCGGCGAGGGCGGTGGCGGTGATCAGCGCGGGCTGGCCGAGCACGTGGCCCGCGACGTCCTTGCCGCCCAGGACGAGCGGGTTGAGCAGCAGGATGTACGCCATGGCCATGAAGGTCGTGACTCCGCCGCGCACTTCGCGCGCGACGGTCGATCCCCGCTGGGATATATGGAAATACCGGTCGAGCCGGGACCTTCCGGCCGGGGGACGCGAGTCTGGGCCGGCGTCCTCGGCGGTGGTCCCGGGGTGTACGGACTGCTGGGTCATGGTGCCTACTCCCAAGGTTCACAGGGGCACCCGCGTGGAGACTTCAGATGCGGGATTTGGGATGGTGCGTCGGCTGCACGACCCGGGGGACGGCCCGAGACGAACTGGGTTCTCTCAACTGGGTGTCGCTCTGAGGCGGGGCGCCGGTCGGGCGCCGGTCGGGCGCCCGCCGGACGGCGATCGGACGACGATCGGACGCCGGCCGGACGCCGGTCAGGTGCCGGTCAGGTGTTCCGGCCGTACCGGAGTCCTGTTCAGCTCCAGCCCCGTCGCGTCGCGGATCGCCGCGAGCACGGCGGGGGTCGACGACAGGGTCGGTGCCTCGCCGACCCCACGCAGCCCGTACGGCGCGTGCTCGTCGGCCAGTTCGAGCACGTCGACGGGGATGGTCGGCGTGTCGAGGATGGTGGGGATCAGATAGTCCGTGAAGGACGGGTTGCGCACCTTCGCGGTCTTCGGGTCGACGATGATCTCCTCCATGACGGCCACGCCCAGGCCCTGGGTGGTACCACCCTGGATCTGGCCGAGGACCGACAGCGGGTTGAGCGCCTTGCCGACGTCCTGTGCGACGGCCAGCTCGACCACCTTGACCAGGCCCAGCTCCGTGTCCACCTCGACCACCGCGCGGTGCGCGGCGAACGAGTACTGGACATGGCCGTCGCCCTGCCCCGTACGCAGGTCGAAGGCCTGGGTGGGCCGGTGGCGCCATTCGAGTTCGATGTCGACCGACTCGCCCTCCAGGACGTCCACCAGATCGGCCAGGACCTCGCCGCCGTCGGTGACGACCTTGCCGCTTTCGAGGAGCAGCTCGGCCGTGGCCCAGGCGGGGTGGTACGTGCCGAACCTGGCGCGGCCGATCTCCAGGACCTGCTCGCGCACGTGCTCGCAGGTGTTCTTGACCGCGCCGCCGGTGACGTACGTCTGACGGGACGCGCTGGTCGAACCGGCCGACCCCACGCGGGTGTCGGCGGGCTGGATCGTCACCTGCGCGACGCCCAGTTCGGTGCGGGCGATCTGCGCGTGGACCGTGACGCCGCCCTGGCCGACCTCCGCCATGGCGGTGTGGACGGTGACGACGGGCTCGCCGTTGATGACCTCCATCCGCACACGGGCGGTGGAGTAGTCGTCGAAGCCCTCGGAGAAACCGACGTTCTTGATGCCGACCGCGTAGCCCACACCCCGTACGACGCCCTCGCCGTGCGTGGTGTTGGAGAGACCGCCGGGCAGCGCCCGTACGTCGGCCGCCTCGCCCGCCGTCAGCCACTGCCGCTCGGGCGGCATCGGACGCGCCTTGACGCGGCGCAGCAACTCCGCGACCGGCGCGGGCGAGTCGACGCGCTGGCCGGTGGGCAGGAGCGAGCCCTGCTCCATGGCGTTGAGCCGGCGGAACTCCACCGGGTCCATGGAGAGCCTGGCGGCGAGCTTGTCCATCTGCGCCTCGTAGGCGAAGCACGCCTGTACGGCTCCGAAGCCGCGCATCGCGCCGCAGGGCGGGTTGTTGGTGTAGAGCGCCAGCGCCTCGATGTCCACGTCGTCGACGACGTAGGGGCCGACGGAGAGGGACGAGGCGTTGCCGACGACGGCCGGGGAGGCGGAGGCGTAGGCGCCGCCGTCCAGCACGATGCGGCACCTCATGTGCGTGAGCCTGCCGTCCTTGGTGGCCCCGTGCTCGTACCAGAGCTTCGCAGGGTGGCGGTGCACATGGCCGAAGAAGGACTCGAAGCGGTTGTAGACGATCTTGACGGGTCTGCCGGTGCGCAGGGCCAGCAGACAGGCGTGGATCTGCATCGAGAGGTCCTCACGCCCGCCGAAGGCGCCGCCGACGCCGGAGAGCGTCATACGGACCTTCTCCTCGGGCAGACCGAGGACGGGCGCGATCTGGCGCAGGTCCGAGTGCAGCCACTGGGTGGCGACGTACAGATCGACGCCGCCGTCCTCGCCCGGCACGGCGAGCCCGGACTCGGGGCCGAGGAACGCCTGGTCCTGCATGCCGAAGACGTACTCGCCGGAGACGATCACGTCGGCGCGCCGGGCCGCCGCGTCGGCGTCGCCGCGCACGATGGGCTGGCGGTGCACGATGTTCGGGTGCGGCACATGGCCCGCGTGGTGGTCGTCGCGGTTCTCGTGGATCAGGGGCGCGCCCTCGGCCGTGGCGGACGCCTCGTCGGTGACGACCGGCAGATCGGCGTAGTCGATACGGATCTTGGCGGCGGCGCGGCGCGCGGTCTCGGGGTGGTCGGCGGCGACGATCGCGACGGGCTCGCCGTGGTGGCGGACCTTGCCGTGGGCGAGGACGGGGGTGTCCTGGAACTCCAGGCCGTAGCGCTTCACCTCGGTGGGCAGGTCGTCGTAGGTGAGGACCGCGTGGACGCCGGGGGTGGCCAGCGCCTCGGCGGTGTCGATCGAGCGGATCTCGGCGTGCGCGACGGTGCTGCGCAGGGTGTGGCCCCAGAGCATGTCCTCGTGCCACATGTCCGAGGAGTACGCGAACTCGCCGGTGACCTTGAGGGTGCCGTCGGGGCGGAGCGTGGACTCGCCGATGCCGCCCCTGGTCCGGGAGCCCTGCGTGACGTTCGTGGGGGTGCCGGCCGGGACGGTCGCGGCGCGGGGTTCGTTCGCCATGGTCAGACCGCGCTTTCCTGGGATCCGGTGGGTCCCTGGCGGGCCGCCGCGAGGCGGACCGCGTCCAGGATCTTCTCGTAGCCGGTACAACGGCAGAGGTTGCCGGAGAGCGCCTCGCGGATGTCGGCGTCGGACGGCGAGGGGTTGCGCTCCAGCATCTCGTCGGCGGCGATCAGCAGTCCGGGGGTGCAGAAGCCGCACTGGACGGCGCCCGCGTCGATGAACGCCTCCTGGACGGGGGAGAGTTCCTGGCCCTCGCCGGTAAGGGAGTCCGTTCCCGCGGCGCCCTTGGCCTGCCACTGCCGGGCCTGCTGGAGGCTCGTACCGCAGCCGCCTCCGGAGGCGCAGCCGCCGCCCGGGTGCGCGTCGGCGCGGTGTTCGGAGTAGTCGGCCAGGCCCTCGACGGTGACGACGTCGCGGCCTTCGACCTGGCCGGCGGCGACGAGGCACGCGCAGACCGGCACACCGTCGAGGCGGACCGTGCAGGAGCCGCATTCGCCCTGTTCGCAGGCGTTCTTCGAGCCGGGCAGGCCCATGCGCTCCCGCAGGACGTAGAGCAGCGACTCGCCCTCCCAGACGTCGTCGGCCTCGTGCGGACGGCCGTTGACGGTGAAGTTCACACGCATCGTTTACGCAGCTCCTCTCAGCGTGGTGCCGGTGGCCCGGTACTGCTCCCAGGTCCAGCCGAGCGTGCGGCGGGCCATGATCCCCACCGCGTGACGGCGGTACTTCGCGGTGCCGCGCACATCGTCGATCGGGTTACAGGCCCCGGACGCGAGGTCGGCGAACTGCTTGACGACCGAGGGGGTGATGACCTTGCCGTTGTCCCAGAAACCGCCCTCCTCCAGCGCCGCGTCGAGGAACTCCTCGGCGGCGCGGGCCCGCACCGGGGTCGGGGCGGCGGAACCGATGCCGGTTCTCACGGTGCGGGTGTCGGGGTGCAGGGCGATGCCGAACGCGCAGACCGCGATGACCATCGCGTTGCGTGTGCCGACCTTGGAGAACTGCTGCGGTCCCGACGCCTTCTTGATGAGGACGGCCCTGATCAGCTCGTCCGGGGCCAGGGCGTTGCGCTTGACGCCCGTGAAGAACTCGTCGACGGGGATGCGGCGTACGCCCCGTACCGACTCCACCTCCACCTCGGCGCCCGCCGAGAGGAGCGCGGGGTGCGCGTCCCCGGCGGGCGAGGCCGCGCCGAGGTTGCCGCCGACGGAGCCCCGGTTACGGATCTGGGGGGAGCCGACGGTGTGCGAGGCGAGCGCGAGTCCGGGCAGCTCGGTCCGCAGGTGTTCCATGATCCGGGTGTACGGGACGGCGGCGCCCAGCCGGACGTGCTCCTCCCCGACCGCCCATTCGCGCAGTTCGCCGATGCGGCCGAGGTCCATCAGATACTCGGGCCGCCGGTGGTCGAAGTTGATCTCGACCATGACGTCGGTGCCACCCGCGATCGGGACCGCGGCGGGGTGCTCGGCCTTGGCGGCGAGCGCCTCCTCCCAGCCGGCGGGGCGAAGGAAGTCCATAGCGGCTCTCTTCATTCGTGATCGGTCGTTGATCGGTCGTTCACCGGTGCCCGGGGACGGCGGGAGTCCCGACCGCTGGTCTGCGCGACGGTCGCGTGCCCGGCTCGTCCGGTTGTCTCACGCGGATATTCACTAGCTGTTAACGCTGTGTGGCCCAAGTACACCGGCCGTGCCCCGTCCGGTGCAGTCACCGAAACCATGAAGGTGTTGCCTGGGCGGCTTCCGGGTCTTGTAGATTCGAACAAAAGGCACCGCGGCGAACGCCCGTGGAACGCCGCACACCCCTGCCCACCCTGCCCACCGGGGACGACGAGACAGATCGGCGGCGACGAGATGCGGCTGCGCGCACTGCTGGAGACCGACGCGCTGGGCCTGCGGCTGCTCGGCGGCCGGGACGAGCTCGACCGGACGGTACGCGGGGTGATGACCACCGATCTGCGCGACCCGAGCCGCTATCTGTCGGGCGGTGAGCTGGTCCTGACCGGCCTGGCCTGGCGGCGTACGCCCGAGGACTCCGAGCCTTTCGTACGGCTCCTGGCCGGCGCCGGGGTCGCGGGGCTGGCGGCGGGTGAGGCCGAGCTGGGCGCGATCCCGGACGATCTGGTGGGGGCGTGCCGGCGGCACCGGCTGCCGCTCTTCGCGGTGAACGAGTCCGTCGCGTTCGCGACGATCACCGAGCATGTGGTGCGGCAGGTCTCCGGTGAGCGCGCCGGGGACCTGGCCGCGGTCGTCGACCGGCACCGCAGGCTGATGACATCGGGCCCGACCGGCGGGGGGCCGGAGGTCGTGCTGGATCTCCTCGGGACCGACCTGGATCTGCGGGCCTGGGTGCTCTCCCCCACCGGGCGCCGGATCGCGGGCGCGAGCGGGCCGCTGTCCGCGGCGGCGGGCGCGGCGCTGGCGGCGGAGCATCTGGCGGCGACCCGCGCGGGGCGGCGGGCGCCGCACCGGGTGGCCGTGGGCGGGACGACGTATTCGCTGTTCCCGGTACGCGGTCCGGGCCGTGGCGCGGCGGCGGGCGGTGCGGACGCGGACGTGCGCGAGAGTGTCCTGTCGGACTGGCTGCTGGCCGTGGAGGCGGACGCCGGGGAGTGGGCCGCGCCCCGGCTGGATCTGCTCCAGGGGGTCACCCAGCTAATCGCGGTCGAGCGGGACCGGCGGGACGCGGCGCGTACGGTACGGCGCAGGCTGGCCCAGGAGATCCTGGAACTCGTCCAGTCGGCCGCCCCGCCCGCCGAGATCGCCGCCCGGCTGAGAGTCGCGGCGCCGGTGCTGATGCCCGGCCAGGGCGCGGCCCCGCACTGGCAGATCGTGGTGGCGCGCGTCGACTGGCAGGACGGGAACGGCACGGCAGGCACGGTCGGCGGGGACGGTACGGACGGCGCAGGCGGTACGGACGGCTCTGAGGGGGCGGGCGGGGAGGGGACGGTCGCCCGGTCGGTGCTGGAGGAGATCCTGGTCGATCCGGCGTCGGCGGGCTTGGAGTCGGGCGACCGGATCGCGGTGGCGCACACGGGCGGCGAGGCGATCGCGCTGCTGCCGATGCCGGTGCCCGTAGCCTCCTCCGACGAGGGTGAGGGCGCGGAGGCGACGCCGACGGACGGCGGCCTCCAGGCGGACGTACTGCTGGGGGCCGTACGGGAGCCGCTGACCGCCGGTCTCGGCGACGACGGACGGCTGACGCTGGGCGTCAGCGCGGCCGTGCACTCGGCGGACGGGCTGCGGGGCGCGCTGGAGGAGGCTCGGCACGCGCGGCGGGTGGCGGCGGCCCGGCCCGGGCGGGTGTGCGCCGCCGGGCACCACGAACTGGCCTCGCACGTACTGCTGCTGCCGTTCGTCCCTGACGACGTACGGCGCGCGTTCACCGCGCGGCTGCTCGACCCGCTGCGGGACTACGACCGCCGCCACCGCGCCGAACTGGTCCCGACCCTTGAGGCGTTCCTCGGCTGCGACGGTTCCTGGACCCGGTGCGCCGCCCGGCTGCATCTGCACGTGAACACGCTGCGGTACCGGGTGGGGCGCATCGAGCAGCTCACGGGCCGTGATCTGTCCCGGCTGGAGGACAAGCTCGACTTCTTCCTGGCGCTCCGGATGAGCTGACGGGCCGGATGGGCCGACGGGCCGCGCGACGGCCGGCGCGCGAACGGCGAGTCGTGCCGCGGTCCCCGTCACCGCGTGCCACGTTGACCGCCGTCACCCGGGCCGGTCACGCCGAGATCCAACTCGTTGACGCGGACCGGCCCCTGGGCGTCGTCACGATGAACTCCGGGCAACCGGACGGCGGAAGCCCCTCCCTGGTCAGCCGGGGTGCGCGCCCCGGCGGTGACCCTTTCGGAGGGCGCGCGTCCGCCCTCTGACGGGGCATCGAACGGGCCCTTGTCGACCCCTTGTTGACCAAGGCATTGTGAATTTTTTCACCTGGCCTATTGGCCCGGCGTGCCGATCCGTGCTGAGATGCGGGAGAACTCAACAGCACAATGGCGCGCTCGGGGAGGGCAATGTGGCGGATACCGCCATGTCTGGTTCCGGATCCATCACCGGTGACGACCCACTCCAGACCGCGGTATGGCGGTTGCGCTCGCGCGGCTGCTGGACCGACGCGGCCGCCCTGCTCGCGCCCCATCCCGGAGCCGCGCCGTCCCTCCAGCGGGCGTCGCTGCTGGTGGAGCGGTGTCTGTTCACGGGTGAGGGCTGGCCGGAGGCCGAGGACGCGCTCCGGCTCGCGGAGGCCACCGCGCGTGAGGACGACGAACGGGGCGGCGCCGCCAGCGAGCGCGGCCACCTCGCCTACGCCGCCACCATCCTCGGCGTACGGGACCGCGCCGACGAAGCACGGGCCGCGCTCGGCAGAGCCGCCGCGCTGCTGGCGCCGACGGCCCTCGCCCGGCCGCTGCTCGACTTCCGCCGGGGCCTGATCGCCGAACACCTCTCGGACTCCCCGCAATCAGCCCTCGCCGCCTACCGCCGCGCCCACGCGGGCGCCACAGCACACGGACAGACACTGCTGCTCTCCTTCACCTGGCGCCACCTGGCCGGACTCGCCCTGCGCGAGGGCGAGTTGGCGGAGGCGCGGCACGGCTTCGGCGAGTCGCTGCGGATCCGTGAGGAGCTGGGCTATCTGGTCGGTACGGCTCCGGCGCTCGCCGCGCTGGCCGACGCCGAGCCGGAGCCCGAGGCGACGCGCCTTCGGGCCGAGGCGGGGCGGCTGTTCCGGCTGCTGGACGGTGTCCCGACCTGGCTGGCGGCGCAGCTCGCGCCAACCCCGGCGGCCTGAGCGGGGAAACCCTGAGCACGGAAACCCTCGGCACCGCCCGAGCACGGAAACCCTGAGCACCGGGGGCCGGAGCCCCCGGCTCATCGCGGGGTGATCGAACCCGACGTCGACGCGTGGGGGCCGCCGGCCCCCACGCCCGTCCGGTCCTTCTCGCCCGGCTCCGGGCTCCTGGGCGCCTGCGGGCCCGCCCTGCGCAGCAGCCGCTCCAGCGGGTGCTCCACCCACTGGTACGCCATCCCCGCGAGGGCCAGGCTGATCACGATCGCCAGCAGCCAGAAGCCGGCGGTGGTGGCCAGGGTCTCCGTACGCCCGTAGCGGGCGAGCAGGGAGCGGATGACGATCTCGTGGACCAGGTACCAGGCGAAGGACCAGTGCCCCAGCCGTACCGCCCACGCACCGCCCAGCCCCGTACGGCGGCCCCTCAGGTCCGCCTGGGCCGCCGCGCACACCAGCAGGGCGAAGATCGGCGCGGAGAGCAACTGGGAGGCGCTGTAGGGGCTGTACCAGAGGCTGTCGGGGACGGCGTCGTGCCACGGGACCAGCGCCAGATGCCAGAGCACGACCAGACCGATCGCGGTCGGCAGTCCGACGGGTGAGCCGCGGCCCCGCTTGACGGCCAGTCCGGCGGCCACACCGATCACGAACTGGAGCATGCGCGTGGGCGGGAAGTAGTCGAGCAGCCACACACGCGTGGCGCCGGTCCCGATCAGCGCGCCGACCAGCCAGAGCCCCACCAGCGCGACGCTCATCGTCACCATGACCCAGAACCGCCCCCGGCGGGACCTCAGCAGCGGCAGCGTCATCAGCAGCGGGAAGATCAGATAGAACCAGGCCTCGTCGCTGAGCGACCAGGCCGCCGGGTTCGCGCCCTTCTGGACGACGGTGTCGGGCGACCAGGCGTGCACCATCAGCAGCGTCGCGAGCACGGCCTTGGTGGAGACCTCTTTGCCGATCGCGATCCAGACGGCGACGGACGCCGCCGACGTCACCGCGAGCAGGGGCCAGATACGGGCGAACCGCCGCCACAGGAAGACCTTCGCGGGCACCCGCTGACCGTCGTAGGTCCAGGCGAGGACGAAGCCGGACAGGACGAAGAAGAAGGTGACGCCGCTGCGCCCGTACCAGGCGGCCTGGCTGACGCCGGGGATCTCGCCGACCTGCCGGGACAGGTGGTAGAGCACCACGATCAACGCGGCCCAGAACCGCAGTCCGGTCAGGGACGGCAGCCGGTCCCGGCCGGACAGACCCGACCGGTCGGCGGGGGTGGCTGGCTGACGAGCACTGCTGGCGCGCATGACGTCCCGTGGTGTGGGTGATGGCCGGAAGATGAAGACTGGGTGACGCTACCCGTACACGCGCGCGACACCAAAGCCGGGCCGCGCGTCGCGCACCGGCCCGGCCGACCGGTGGTGGTGGGCGAAAACGGGCTCCCTATGGGCGAAGAGGGGCCCCCGGTCAGCCCGCGCCGCCCGTGAAGTGCTCCCGTACGAGCGTGCGCACGAGCGGCAGGTCCCGCGCCGTCAGCGCGTCCAGCAGCGCGGAGTGCTCGGCGGCGTCCGCGACGAGCGCGTCCCTGATCGTCCTCGGCGCGCCGGCGAGCGGCCACTGGGCGCGGCGGTGCAGTTCGTCGGCGACCGTGACCAGCTGCCGGTTGCCGGAGAGACCGAGCAGGGCGCCGTGGAAGGCGCGGTCGTGCTCCGCGTAGGCGGCGAGGTCGCCGGAGGCCGCCGCCGCGACGGTCGCGTCGGCCAGCGGGCGCAGTTCCTCCCAGCGCTCGGCGGCGACGGTACGGGCCAGCCCCAGCACGACGGGGACCTCGATCATCGCGCGTACCTCGGCGAGCTCGGCGAGATCACGGGCGGTGCGTTCGGCGACGCGGAAGCCGCGGTTGGGCACCACCTCGACGGCGCCTTCGAGCACGAGCCGCTGCATGGCCTCGCGCACGGGCGTCGCGGAGACCCCGAAGCGCTCGCCGAGGGCGGGCCCCGAGTAGACCTGGCCGGGGACCAGCTCGCCGCTGACGAGTGCGGCACGGAGCGCGTCGAGGATCTGGCCGCGTACGGAGTGACGCCGCACCGCCCGGCGCACGCCGGGCTCGGCCGAGGGAGCTGGGACGGAGGGCGCGGGGGCGGCGGCCGGGGGCTCGGGGACGACGGGGGCGCCCGCGCCGGCGGGCGCGGACCGTCGGCGGTCGGCGGGTCCGGTCCGGGACGCGTCCCGCGTGCGCTCGCCGCGCGCCTGCCCGGGAACCCTCGGGAGGCCGCCGACCTGCGTCCCGCCCGGCGACGAGGCCGGCTCCCGGGAGGCGGAGGGCGTGTTCTCGTCGTCGCGCGCTCTGCTCTGCTCCATGGCGCCTCCTCCTCCCTTCGTCAGGCTCTGCCGGCTATTCCGCCGGGTCGTCGGACGCGTTCCGGTGGCCCGGCGGACTTCCCCCGTACCGCGCGACCCGGTCCTCGTCCGGCCCGGCTCGCACATCAGGGGTCCCCGGAGCACCATAGGCGGACAGGGAAACAGTTCACACATCCATCGTGTCGGGTAAGGTAAGCCTCACCTTCAGACGAGCGCGATTCGGTGGTTCCCAGGATGTCTGTGCCCGCTCTGCTGCCCGGTCGGCTCTCCCCGGTCGCCGACGCCTATCGGCGTCTGACCGAGGTGCTCCCGTCCCTGGGCATCGACGAGCTCACCGCCGGCGAACGGCCGACGGCGGACGACCGCTGGGTCGGTGCCATCGATCTCGCGGCGGGCGGCCCCGCCGTCGACGCCTTCCTCGCCTGGGACGACGCGCAGGTGGTCCGCGACTACGGGCAGCGGGCCCGCCCCGACGTCGTCGCGACCTTCGGACTGCACCGCTACGCCTGGCCCGCCTGCCTGTTGATCACCGTGCCGTGGTTCTTGAGCCGCCGGGTGCCGCGCGTGCCGGTGGAGAACGTCGCCTTCCAGCGGACCCGGGGCCGGATGGCCGTGCGGATCGACGAGTTCGCGTGTCTGCCCGGGGACCCCGCCGCCGCCCTGCCGGGCGCCAGGGTCGTACCGGACGAGGAGGCGCTGCGCGGCGAGGTGCGCTCCGCGGTGGCCGAGCATCTCGGCCCGGTGCTGGCCGCGTTCGGGCCGCGGATGCGGCGGCGCGACCGCGCCCTGTGGGGCATGGCGACGGACGAGATCGTCGAGGGCCTCTGGTACGTCGCGCAGCTGCTGGGCGAGGAGCGGCGCGCGATGGCGGAGCTGGAACTGCTGCTGCCGGGCACCACGAAGCCGTACGTCGGTACGGCGGGCTTCCGTGAACTGCCGGGCCCCGGCGGCGAATCGCTGCCGACCAGGAACCGGGCGAGCTGCTGCCTCTTCTACACGCTGCGGCCCGAGGACACCTGCGTGACCTGTCCGCGTACGTGCGACTCCGAGCGCGTCCGCCGACTGAGCGCAAACAGCAACTGACTCTCCCGCGTGGTTCCTTGAACCATGCCACTCGTCCAGGTGGCGTGCGGGTGGTTCGAAATCGAACACAACTCGGCCTGCACAGGCGCCCGTTCGACCAGATCGCCCCTATTCGCGTGCCCCTGCGCCTCGTTGGCGTTCTCTTGCCCCGAAACCCTCTGAGCGGGGTCGCGGTTCGGCCACTATGGCGCCCGAAACGCCCCACTGCGATGCAAGGGACACCGCATGCGACTGACCGACATACCGCTCAACTGGCTGCTTCCGGGCGGCGTGATGCTCGTCGGAGTCCTGGCGGCGGTGGCAATGATCACGCGCGGCAGGCGCGCCGATGTCAAGACCGCGGCCGAGGACTCCTGGGAACGCAGCGAGGAGCGCCGCAGGCGCAAGGAGGCGGTCTACGGCACGGCCTCCTACGTCCTGCTGTTCTGCTGCGCCGCCGTGGCCGCCGCGCTCTCCTTCCACGGGCTCGTCGGCTTCGGCCGGCAAAACCTCAGCCTCACGGGCGGCTGGGAGTATCTCGTCCCGTTCGGCCTCGACGGGGCCGCGATGTTCTGCTCCGTACTGGCGGTGCGCGAGGCCAGCCACGGCGACGCGGCCCTCGGCTCGCGGCTGCTGGTGTGGACGTTCGCCGGTGCGGCGGCCTGGTTCAACTGGGTGCACGCGCCGCGCGGTCTGGAACACGCGGGCGCGCCGCAGTTCTTCGCCGGCATGTCGCTCTCGGCGGCCGTGCTCTTCGACCGGGCCCTGAAGCAGACCCGCCGCGCGGCGCTGCGTGAACAGGGCCTGGTGCCCCGTCCGTTGCCGCAGATCCGGATCGTACGGTGGCTGCGGGCACCCCGCGAGACCTTCGGCGCCTGGTCGCTGATGCTCCTCGAAGGCGTACGCACGCTGGACGAGGCGGTCGACGAGGTGCGCGAGGACCGCAGGCAGAAGGCGCAGAACAGGCTCCGGCGGCGCGAGCAGGAGAAGCTGGGCCGGGCCAGGATCAAGGCGCTCAACCGGCAGCACCGGGCCTGGGGGCGCGGCCGTGGCCGTCAGATCGAGCTGCCGGGGGCGACGGCGGTACCGGCCGTGGGTGGCCCGGCGAACTCGACCCCGGCGGTGGGTCCCGCCGCCCCGGAGCCCGTCATACCCGAGCTCCACGAACCGGACCGGTCGTCCGCACCCTCATGGCCCTCCCTTCAAGCAGTGAAGGGATCCGAGGGCCGCACCGTGGATCTGACCGCCGAGGACGACACCCAGGCGCTGCCGCGGCTGGACTCCCTGGAGCGCAAACTCAAGGACCTTGAGCAGCAGTTCGGCTGAGGGTGGTCCAGCGGGAACGACAGCGTGGCCCGACCCGCGACCGGCGTGACGGAGAACCGTCGCGCCGGTCCGTCGTCCGGTGGCCGAAGATCACCCGGGGGCGCTCCTTCGGTCGCCGGACGGGCCTTCTCAGGCGGCCGTCGCGCCGTCCAGCTCGAACCAGACCATCTTGCCCATCCCCTGCGACCGCACGCCCCAGGAGTCGGCGAGCCCTTCCACCAGGACCAGCCCCCGCCCGTGCGTCCCGTCGTCCACGTCGGGTTCGTTGGGCGTCGGCGGCGCGTCGACGAAGTCCCGCACCTCCACCCGTAGCCGGGAGTCCGCGACGGTGGCCTTGACGACGGCCCCGTGGTCCGTGTGCACCAGTGCGTTGGTGATCAGTTCGCTGATGAGCAGCTCGGCCACCTCGGCCGACTCGCGCTCCCGCCAGTGGCTCAGCAGCTCGCGCAGCGCGTGCCTCACCTCGGGCACCGCCGTCAGATCGGCGCCCTCCACTCTGCGGAGCAATTGCTTGCGCAGCAGGCGCGCGTGCTCCCCCGTGCCTTTCATGTCCCCCATCCCCCCATGCGGCTACCGCCTGTACGAGCTTCCTCTCTTGAACACTCTCCCGAGATGCATGCCCCACTCACCACCGGCCACGCATGACGATCCGGGACGGCGCCACGGCGAGTGTCCGGTGCTCCTGCTGGGAAGTGAGGGGTTGCGAGATCGGCCGGAGACCTGGAGTCTGCCGTTCCGGAAGGCTGAGCCGTAGATCTGAGGAGCCTTGATGCACGACGACCGCACCCTGGTGGAGGGCCGTCTGGAGCGCGCCCTGCGCCAGTTCATCCGCCCCGCGCAGTACGCCGCCAGGACGCCGCTGGTCCTCTCCGTCTGGGAGGTGCCGGGCGAGCCGGTGCCCGTGGGACAGGCTCTCCAGGGGACGTACACCCCGTTCGAGACGGGGACGCCGTGGGGCCCTCCCTGGTCGACCAGCTGGTTCCGGCTGGAGGGGATCGTGCCCGACGCGTACGCCGGGCTGCGGGTGGAGGTCGTGATCGACCCCGGCTTCACCGGTGAGGGGCCGGGTTTCCAGGCCGAGGGAATGGTGTACGACGCGGCCGGGGTGCCGATCAAGGGGGTGCACCCGCGGAACCGGCACGTCCCCGTGGGTGACCCGGCGGCCGGCGGCGAGGAGATCCACCTGCTGCTCGAAGCGGCGGCGAACCCGTCGATGCCCGGCGACTTCACGCCCTCGTCCCTCGGCGACGTGCGGACCGCCGGTGACAGCCCGCTGTACACGTTCGCCGCCGCCGACATCGCCGTGCTGGACGAGAACGTGTGGCATCTGGTGCTGGACATCGAGGTGCTGTCCGAGCTGATGGCGGAGCTGCCCGCGGACCGGTCGCGGCGGCACGAGATCCTGCGCGCCCTGGAGAACATGCTGGACGTGCTCGACCTGCACGACGTGGCGGGCACGGCGGCGGCGGCCCGCGCCGAGCTGTCCGGGGTCCTGTCCCGCCCCGCCTCGCCCAGCGCCCACCGCGTCTCGGCGGCGGGTCACGCGCACATCGACTCGGCGTGGCTGTGGCCGCTGCGCGAGACCGTACGGAAGGCGTCGCGGACGTTCGCCAACGTCACCGCGCTCGCCGGGGAGTACCCGGAGCTGGTCTTCGCCTGTTCGCAGGCCCAGCAGTACGCGTGGGTCAAGGAGCACCAGCCGCACATCTGGGAGCGGATCAAGAAGGCCGTGGCGGACGGCAACTGGTCGCCGGTCGGTTCGATGTGGGTGGAGTCGGACGCCAACATGCCGGGCGGTGAGGCGCTGGCCCGGCAGCTGGTGCACGGCATGCGCTTCTTCCGGGAGGAGTTGGGGGTCGAGACGGAGGAGATCTGGCTGCCGGACTCCTTCGGCTACACCGCCGCGTTCCCCCAACTGGCCAAGCTGGCGGGGGTGAAGTGGTTCCTCACCCAGAAGCTGTCGTGGAACCAGACCAACAAGATGCCGCACCACACGTTCTGGTGGGAGGGCATCGACGGCAGCCGTGTCTTCACGCACTTCCCGCCGGTCGACACCTACAACGCGCAGTTCCACGCGTCCGAACTGGCCCATGCCGAGCGGAACTTCGCCGACAAGGGCCGGGCCTCGCGCTCGCTGGTCCCGTTCGGCTGGGGCGACGGCGGCGGCGGTCCCACCCGCGAGATGCTGGAGAAGGCGCGCCGGCTGAGGTCCCTGGAGGGATCGCCCCGGGTCGAGATCGAGAAGCCCGCCGCGTTCTTCGCGGCGGCCGAGGCGGAGTACGGCGAGAAGGCGCCGGTCTGGTCGGGCGAGCTCTATCTGGAGCTGCACCGGGCGACGTACACCACGCAGGCGAAGACCAAGCAGGGCAACCGCCGCAGTGAACACCTGCTGCGGGAGGCGGAGTTGTGGGCGACGACGGCCGCGCTGCGGACCCCTTCGTACGCGTATCCGTACGAGGAGCTGGACCGGCTGTGGAAGACGGTGCTGCTGCACCAGTTCCACGACATCCTGCCGGGCTCGTCCATCGCCTGGGTGCACCGGGAGGCCAGGGACACCTACGCGGCGGTGCGGGAGGAGCTGACGGAGATCACGGCGGCGGCGGTCGCGGCCCTCGGCGGCGGGGGTGCGGCGGTGCTCAACTCCTCGCCGTACGAGCGGACCGAGATCGTCGAGGCCGACACGGCGGACGTCCCGGAGGGCAGCGCGGTACAGGCGCTGAACGGCCACGGGAGGTCGGCGGTCGCGGTGCGGGTGCCCGCGCTGGGCGCGACGGGGCTGGCCGCCGCCGAGCCGGCGGGCGGGACCAGGGACGTCACGACACGCTCCGCGGGCTCGGACACGATCACCCTGGACAACGGACTCCTGCGGGTCACGGTCGACCGTGACGGCCTGCTCACCTCCGTGACGGACCTGACGGCCGACCGCGAGGTGCTGGCGCCGGGCAGCCGGGGCAATCTGCTCCAGCTGCACCCGGACCACCCCAACCAGTGGGACGCCTGGGACATCGACCGGCACTACCGGCGACGGCACACCGACCTCACGAGGGCGGAGTCCGTGCAACTGGTCGAGCAGGGTCCGCTGCGGGCGACGGTCCGGGTGGTCCGGACGTTCGGCTCGTCGTGGATCGTGCAGGAGATCAGGCTCGCGGCCGGCAGCCGGCGCCTGGACATCGTCACCGAGGTCGACTGGCAGGAGTCGGAGAAGGTCCTCAAGGCGGCCTTCCCGCTGGACGTGCAGGCCGAACGGTCCACCGCCGAGATCCAGTTCGGGCATGTGCACCGCGCCACGCACGCCAACACCAGCTGGGACGCGGCCCGGTTCGAGATCTGCGCGCACCGCTGGCTGCGGGTCGCGGAGCCCGGGTACGGCGTGGCGGTGGTCAACGACTCGACGTACGGCCACGACGTGACGCGCACCGCGCACGAGGAGGGCGTGGGGACGACCGTACGGCTGACGCTGCTGCGGGCGCCGCACAGCCCCGACCCGGAGACGGACCTGGGCACGCACACCTTCAGCTACGCGCTGGTGCCGGGCGCCGAGGTGACGGACGCGGTCCAGGAGGGGCTGGCGCTCAATCTGCCCCTGCGGGTCGCGGTCGCGCCGCCGACCGCGCCGCTGGTCTCCGTCGACCACCCGGCGATCACGGTGGAGTCGGTGAAGCTGGCGGAGGACCGCAGCGGCGATGTGGTGGTACGGCTCTACGAGTCGGCCGGCAACCGCGCGTCGGCGATGCTGCGGACCGGCTTCCCCGTCGTACAGGCCCATGTCACGGACCTGTTGGAGCGTCCGCTGCACGAGGCGGGGACGGGGGCGGGCGGTCTGCGGGTCGCGCTGCGGCCGTTCCAGATCCTGACGCTGCGGTTCACACCCGCGTAGGGGGCCGGTGAGGGGCGGAGGGGTCAGGGCCGCGGCAGGTTGCGCAGATTGGAGCGCGCCATCTGCACCATGCGGCCCACCCCTCCCTCCAGCACGATCTTTCCGGCGGAGAGCGCGAAGCCCTGCACCATGTCCGCGCTGATCTTCGGCGGGATGGAGAGGGCGTTCGGGTCGGTGACGACGTCCACCAGGGCCGGGCCCTTGTGCTTGAAGGCGTCCCTGAGCGCGCCCTCCAGCTGCTTGGGCTTCTCCACCCGGACGCCGAACGCCCCGGCGGCGCGGGCCACGGCGGCGAAGTCGGGGTTGCGGTTGGTGGTGCCGTACGACGGCAGACCGGCCACCAGCATCTCCAGCTCGACCATGCCCAGCGAGGAGTTGTTGAACAGGACGATCTTCACCGGGAGTTCGTACTGGACGAGGGTGAGGAAGTCGCCCATCAGCATGGAGAAGCCGCCGTCGCCGGACATCGAGACGACCTGGCGCTCCCGGTCCACGAACTGCGCGCCGATAGCCTGCACCATGGCGTTGGCCATCGAGCCGTGGCTGAACGAACCGATCACCCTGCGGCGCCCGTTGGGCGACAGATAGCGGGCGGCCCAGACGTTGCACATACCGGTGTCGACGGTGAACACGGCGTCGTCGTCGGCCACGTCGTCGAGCACGGACGCGACGTACTCGGGATGGATCGGGACGTGCTTGTCGACCTTGCGGGTGTACGCCTTGACGACGCCTTCGAGCGCGTCGGCGTGCTTCCTGAGCATCTTGTCCAGGAAGCGGCGGTCGTTCTTGACCCGTACCCGAGGGGTCAGACAGCGCAGGGTCTCGCGCACGTCGCCCCAGACCGCGAGGTCCAACTGCGAGCGCCGGCCGAGCCGTTCGGGCCGGACGTCGACCTGGACGATCTTGACGTCGGTGCCGTCGGGCAGGAAGGCGTTGTACGGGAAGTCCGTACCGAGCAGGAGCAGCAGATCGCACTCGTGGGTGGCCTCGTACGCGGCGCCGTAACCGAGCAGCCCGCTCATCCCGACATCGAACTTGTTGTCGTACTGGATCCACTCCTTGCCGCGCAGGGCGTGGCCGATCGGGGACTTGATCCGCTCGGCGAACTCCATGACCTCGGCGTGGGCCCCGGCCGTGCCGCTGCCGCAGAAGAGCGTGACGCGGTCCGCGTCGTCGATCATGTCGACCAACTTGTCGATCTCCAGGTCGCCGGGGCGCGCCGTCGGCCGGGAGGTGAGCATGGCGTGCTCGATCGCCCTGGTCGGGGCCGGCAGGGAGGCGATGTCGCCGGGCAGGGTCACGACGCTGACGCCGCCCCGGCCGACCGCGTGCTGGATGGCCGTCTGGACCAGACGGGGCATCTGCTGCGGATTGGTGATCATCTCGTTGTAGTGGCTGCACTCGTCGAACAGCCGCTCGGGATGGGTCTCCTGGAAGTATCCGAGGCCGATCTCGCCGGTGGGGATGTGCGAGGCGAGGGCGAGGACCGGGGCCATGGAGCGGTGCGCGTCGTACAGGCCGTTGATCAGATGCAGATTGCCCGGACCGCAGGAGCCGGCGCAGGCGGCGAGCTTGCCGGTGATCTGCGCCTCGGCGCCCGCCGCGAAGGCCGCCGCCTCCTCGTGCCTGACCTGCACCCAGTCGATGGCCGCGTTGCGCCGAATGGCGTCGACGACGGGGTTGAGGCTGTCGCCGACGACTCCGTAGAGCCGGCGCACACCCGCGCGGGCGAGAATGGCGACGAACTGCTCCGCCACGTTCTGCTTGGCCATGGAAGCGTGCCCTTCCGCTGTCGGGGCCGGGTCACGCCCCGGGGCCCCTCCGGTACCCGCTGTCCATCAACCCACGCCCCGCGCCGTTACGCCTCCCAGACCGCCACGGCCGTACGGTCGTCGGCGTAACCCTTCACCCGTACTCCGACGTCCGCCAGGTACGAGGCGAGTCCCGGCGGCTCGGCGGACGCCCAGCGCGCGGCCAGTTCGTCGCCGAGGGCCGGTTCGCCGCGCAGCGGCTCCGCGAGTCCGACGCTGGTCAGCAGGAGCGTGTCGCCCGGACGGGCGACCGAGGCGCGGAAGCGGAACGGCTCCGGCGGGGGCGGCACGGGTGCCTCCACGATCGGGCCGGGAGGCTTGGTGATCTCCAGGTCCATCGTGAGGCGGTCGCCGTCGGGGGTCTGTTCGGCGAGGGCGCCGACGGGCACGGAGCCGAAGCCGACGACCGGTGCGCCCGTGATGTCGGCGGGCTCCGGAACGAGCGGCTCCAGGTCCTGCCAGACGCCGTCCCTGAGGCGGAAGAGCCCGCCGCCGCCGACACCGAAGAAGACGCGGGTGCGGCACTCGGGGTCGGCGGAGAGCAGCAGACACCGCAGGCTCGCGGTGTATTCGTCGGGCTCGCGGCCCAACTCGCCCGCGCGGGCGCGCAGTTTGCCGTAGCTGCGGTCGGTGAGCCGGTGCAGACCCGACTTGAGGTCGCCCCGGCGGCCGGCCCTTATGTCCTCGGCGAGTCGGCTGTGGCTCCGGCCGACGGCGCCGCCGATCCAGTGGCAGGCGTCGGCCGCGGCCAGGTGCGCGCCCTCGGTGGCGCGGGCGCCGGTGGCGACGGCGACCAGCACCAGGGCGCCGGGGCCGACGCCGAAGCGCGCGGTGAGCAGGGCGTCCCGTCGGGGCTCGCCCCGGTAGCGGGCCGAGTCGCCGCGCGTGGAGACGGCGCGGAGCGTGTACGTGCCGTACCGGGCGCCGTCGAGCACGGTGTCGGCGACGAGCCGGTCGAGCCCGTCGGCCTGGCTCGCGGGGAGCGCGGTGGGCTCGGCGTCGTAGGTGGGGGGGCTGTCGCCGACATGGCCGACGCGGGCGGGGGGTGCGGGCTCCGGTGTCGGTGTGCGCCGGGGTGTGGGGGCGGCATGACGCGGCGCGTCGCGGGCGGCGCGCGGGTCGCGGGGCGGGGTGGGGTCGGCGGGCGCGGGGGGTTCGGACACGGGAGCCGGCGCGGGGGGCGCGGCGGCCGGTGGGGGTGCCGGATCGGCGGCGCCCGGGAGCGGCCTGGCGTCGCTGGGGTTGAACGCGGGCGACGGCGGCTCCCACGGCGCGCGGGGCCGGGGTGTGCGGGGCGGGGTCGTCACCGGGGCCGGTGCCGGAGGCGGTGGTGCGAGCGGGACGTCCGCCACGGTGGGGGGCGGGGGCGGTGGTTGGGTCTGGGGCTGGGGCTGGGGCGTTGCGGGCGGAGGCTCGGGCGTCTGGATCACCGGATAGGCGCCGCGCGCCTCCCACCAGGCCAGCGGGCGCGACACGGGACCGTCGCCCGCGGCCCCCAGGTCCAGGTCCTCGTCCTCGTCGGCCGCGTCCTCTTCGTCGTCCACGTCGATCGCGTCGACGGCCCGTCCGTACCGCCCCGGGGACGGTGCGCCGTCCCCGCCGAGCGTGTCCGTCGCGGAGTCGAAACGGTCGTCGATCGTGTCGTCCCGCGTCTCGGCGGGACCGGTGTCGGGTGCGGACTCGTCGTACAGCCGGCCCCACCAGTCGTCGGCGGTGGCGGGCCGGTCCCCCTGCTGGCTCATGCTCCTATTGTCGACCGCACGGGGCGTCAGAAAACGGGGCACCGCGAAAAATAAGAGGCGGGGCGGGATGAGCGCGGGGCCCCGCGGCCCAAGTCCGCCGGGCGACCCCACCCCCCACGGGAAGGACGCCCGGCGGACGTTCGGCAGGTCGGAGCGCACCGGGTGCGCCGACCAGGATTCGGGGCCGGAAATCGACCGTACGACTGTCCGTACGCCGATTCGAATCGTACGACTCGTCGGGCTTCGACGGGAACGTCCGGGTAGTCAGCTTATCCGGCTTACAAAGACCGACCTGACCGCCAGGTACCCGGGCATATTCCAGAGGTCTGTTGATCCGGCAATGTCGCCACATTGGCAGAGTGGCGCGTGATGCGGGGATGATGTGCGCGGCGGGTTTACGCCGTGGCCGGTATCCGCCATGTCCGGCGGGGTTTGAACGTGTGTCCGGGGAGGGGTGCGAGAGGTGCTGGGAGCAATAGGTCTCGACGAGAGACAGGAGTCCGCGTATCGCGCGCTGGTGGCGCTGGGCGCCGCCGAGGCCGCCGATCTGGCACATCGGCTCGCGATACCCGAACAGGACACCGAACGCGCGCTGCGCAGGCTGGAGCAGCAGGGGCTGGCCGCGCAGTCGTCGGCCCGGACGGGACGCTGGGTGGCCGCGCCGCCCGCGGTGGCGCTGGGCGCGCTGCTCACCCAGCAGCGCCACGAGCTGGAGCGGGCGGAGCTGGCCGCCGTCCTGCTCGCCGAGGAGTACCGCGCGGAGTCCGGGGAGCCGGCCGTGCACGATCTGGTCGAGGTGGTGACGGGCGCGAGCGCGGTGGCGCACCGGTTCCACCAGCTCCAGCTCGGCGCGACGGAGGAGATCCGCGCGCTGGTCACGGGCAGGCCGGTGGTGGTGTCGGGGGTGGACAACGAGTCCGAGGAGCGGGTGGTGACGCGCGGTGTCCGCTACCGCGTGGTGATCGAGCGCGAGGTGCTCTCGCTGCCCGACGGGATCACCGAGCTGTCGGCGGCTCTCGGCCGTGACGAGCAGGTACGGGTCGTCGACCGGGTGCCGACCAAGCTGATGATCGCCGACCGGACGCTGGCGATGGTGCCGCTGACGGCGGGCGACGCGGAGCCGGGCGCCCTGGTCGTCCACGCGAGTGGGCTGCTGGAGTCGCTGTCGGGCCTCTTCGAGGCGGTCTGGCGCGACGCCCTGCCCCTGCGTCTGGTGCCGGGCGCGGACAGGGACGGGGACGGTGCGACGGTGTCGGAGGACGCGCTCGACGGCCCGGCCGAGACCGATCTCGAGGTGCTGTCGCTGCTACTGGCGGGAATGACGGACGCGAGCGTCGCCAAGCAACTGGACCTGGGCCTGCGTACGGTCCAGCGCCGGGTGAAGGGCCTGATGGAACTGGCGGGAGTGACGACACGACTCCAGCTGGGCTGGCACGCCTACGAAAAGGGCTGGGTGGCCCGCAACGCCCACGCCTGACGCCGGCACGACGGCCCGGCGCTTCGGAGGCCGGGTGCCCGGGTGACCAGCCGACTCTACGGCCGGGGGGCCCGGGCGCCCCAACGGCCGGGTAACCCGGCTACCCAAGCGCCGAGCGCCGAGGCAACCGGTCGCGGCACAACGACCCGCCCGGCGGTCGGCCGGCACGGCGACCGGGCGCAGCCCGGCGGCCCTGCGGCCCGATAGCTCGGCGCTTCGGAGGCCGGGTGACCCGGTGACCAGACGGCCGGGTCACCCAGTGACCCGATGGCTCAACGGCCGGGCAACGCAGTGAGAGGGCGCGCTCCGGCTCGCGGAGGCCACGGCGCGTGAGGACGACGAACGGGGCGGCGCCGCCAGCGAGCGCGGCCATCTCGCCTACGCCGCCACCATCCTCGGCGTACGGGACCGCGCCGACGAAGCACGGGCCGCGCTCGGCAGAGCCGCCGCACTACTGGCACCCACCGCCCTCGCCCGCCCACTCCTCGACTTCCGCCGAGGACTGATCGCCGAACACCTCTCGGGCTCCCCGCAATCAGCCCTCGCCGCCTACCGCCGCGCCCACGCGGGCGCCACAGCACACGGACAGACACTGCTGCTCTCCTTCACCTGGCGCCACCTGGCCGGACGGCCAGGTGACCCGACGGCTCGGCGCCTCCGCGCCTCGGCGGCCCGACAGCCGGCAACCGGGCTACCCGACGGCCGGGCGCCGAGACAACCGGGGGCGGGCCGACGGCCCGCCCGCCCGGCGGTCCTGCGGCCGGGTCACCCAGCGACCCGGCGGCGCGGTGAACGGGCGCGGCCCGGTGGGCCGGCGTCTACCCACCCCCGCGCGCCCCGCGTCACGGCCCCCGTCCGCGTGCCGCTCCAGGCGGGATCCTGCACTCTGGGCAGATGGACGTGTGGCAGCTCGTGCTGGTGGGTCTCGTCATGCTGCTGGGCGTCATCGGTGTGTTGATTCCCGGGGTGCCGGGGCCCGCCATCGTGTGGGCCGCCGTCGTCTGGTGGGCGTTGAGCGACACCTCCACCGCCGCCTGGGTGGTGCTGATCGGCTCCACCGCCGTGCTGCTGCTCAGCCAGGCCGTCAGACCGCTACTGCCGTCCCGGCGCGTGCGCCGTACGGGGACACGAAGACGCACGCTGCTGGCCGGCGGGCTCGCGGGGATCGTGGGCTTCTTCGTCGTGCCGGTCGTGGGCGCGGTGCTCGGTTTCGTCGGCGGGATCTACGCGGTGGAGCGCGCACGGCTGGGCAGTCACCGCGACGGCTGGGCGTCGACGCGGACCGTGATGCGGACGGCCGGCTACTCGCTGCTGGTCGAGCTGTTCTGCTGTCTCCTCGTGATGGGCGCCTGGTTCGGCGCGATGATCTGGGGCTGAATCCGGGGCCGTGCCCATTAACATCGGATCTCTCCCCCGTATTGACGCACCTCAGCCCCACCCCTACCGCCGGTCAGTGAATAGCTCGGATGAATCCACGCAGCAGTGAGGTCCGAGCCGTCACCACTGCCGGGAGGCGCGCCATGGCGACGGCCCCGTCCCGAAGAGACGTACTCGCCGGCGGCAGCGTGATCGGCGGCGCGCTCGTCGCCGGTGGCGTGGCCGCCGTCCCGGCGCTCGCGACGGCACCGGCGGGCGCCGTGGCGCCGCACCCGGCGGACGATGCCCACGACCTGGTTCGACGGACCGTTCATCGCCAACGGCTTCCTCGGCTCCGGCATCTACGCCGAGCCGGACCACAACGCCGTCCGTTTCAATGTGCAGCACTCCGAAGTGCAGGACCACCGGCCGGAGTTCGGTTCCCTCTTCGGCCTCGCCCGGGCCGCCCATCGGGCACTTCACCCTGGAGCCCGTCGGCGCGATCACCGGTGTCGACTGGCGCCTGCGGCCGCGCGACGCCGAGCCGACCGGCACGCTCGTACGAGGCGGCGGCCTATGGGGCCCTGCGGATCCGTCTGCGCAAGGGGGACTCGGCGCTGATCACCTCGGCCGGCGACCGGCCGTCCCTCCGTATCCGCCCCGTCGAACCGAACGCTCCGGCGGCCCGGTGGGGTCTGCCCACCTGAGCCGCCGGGTCCCGCTCGTGCGTGTGCGCCGGTTCGCTGACGGATCGTCAGCAGATCGGCACACCCGGGAGTTGGGCCGCGGGATGGTCGATGTAGATGTTGGAGATGAAGCCGCCCTGGTCACGCAGCTTGCTCCACCAGTTGTTGCTGTACCCCTCGGCGTTCACGGTGTCGCCCTGCTTCTGGCAGAGGACGTGGACGCTGGTGGGGCCCGCCAGCCGGGTGATGACGGCGGCGTTCAGCCGGGCGTCGGCGCGGACACTGACGCCGGTGCCCCAGGTGGTGAAGGGGGTGCCGCCACCTCCGCCGCAGCCGTTGTCGCTGGTGAGGAAGGACTGGTTGTAGCTGCCGGGATAGGGGAGGCCGCCGCCGTTGATGACGATGTTCTGGCCGACGCCGTTGAGCAGCTGCTCGTAGTGCAGATGGGGGCCGGAGGAGTTGCCGCTGGAGCCGGTGGTACCGATCTGCTGGCCCTGGTTGACGAACTGTCCGCTGGCCACCGAGTACGAGCCGAGGTGGAAGTAGTACGTCGTCCAGCCGCCGCCGTGGTCGATGGAGATGTAGTTCCCGGCGCCGCTCGGCTGGCTGTGCCGCGTCGCGGTACCGGCGGCGGAGGCGAGGGCGGGGGTGCCGTTGGTGGTGCCGCCGTCGGCGCGTACGAAGTCGAGCGCGCGGCGCACCTCGGCGGAGTGGTGGCTGTAGGTCCACCGCTGGCCGCACGGGTAGGGGGCTTTGAAGTTGGGCGCCGCGGCCGCGGCGGCCGTGTCGGAGGCGCCCGCTTCGGCCGCTTCGGCCGCTCCAGCGGGTACCGTCAGCATCCCGACGAGTACGAGGAGCGCACCGGCGAATGTGGTCGATAGGCGTCTGAGACGGGTCACGAATGCTCCCGGGTGTGGGGGTTGCAGCCGGTCGGCCAACGAGCCGCGACCGCTGCGAGACCCGGCAAAAGTAACGACGGGGCGCTCCCGGTCACAACGACTGGACGGCGCCTTTCGTCGGAGATGAAATGTCTTGCTCCTGACAAGTCGGCGCTCCACCATTGCGGAGTTGACAGTTCCTCACCCCGCCTTGCCCCCACCAGTGCGCGCAGGTCCATGACCCGCGCACCAGAGCGGAGAGAAGACCGATGACTTTGATGACAGGCTGGAAGCGCGGCCGGGCCGCACTCCTCGGCACCGTGGTCGCCGCGTCGCTGGCCCTCACCGGCCAGCCGGCGGGCGCCGCGCCGTATCCCGGCGGCGCCGGGGACTCCGGCACCGCGACCGGCGCCATGAACACGGCGTTCGCGAAGGCCGCCGCCGAGTTCGACGTACCCCGTGACCTCCTCGTCGCCGTCGGATACGGCGAGACGCACCTCGACGGCCATGGCGGCAGACCCAGTCAGGCGAACGGCTACGGCGTGATGCACCTGGTCAGCCAGCCGGAGCACAGGACACTGGAGCGCGCCGCGCAGCTCACCGGCGAGTCCGTGGCCGAGCTGAAGAAGGACACGGCCACCAACATCCGCGGCGCCGCCGCCGTCCTGCGCGCGGTCGCCGACGACCAGGGCCTGGACGCCACCGACCGCGGGTCGCTCGCCGAGTGGTACCCGGTCGCGGCCGAGTACGGCGCCGCGACGAACGACCGGACGGCGCGGCTGTACGCGGACACCGCGTACGACCTGCTGAACAAGGGTCTGCGCGCGCAGGCCGCCGGAAACGAGCAGATCCTCGTCAAGGCCCGCAAGGTGACACCGGACCGCGGCAGGTACGCGAGCATCGCCTCGGACCTCGGGGTGCTGAGCGACGACTACCCGGCGGCCCTCTGGGTCCCGGCGAGCACGTCGAACTACCAGACAGGCCGTACGTCGGCGATCAACAAGGTGGTCGTCCATGTCACGCAGGGCTCGTACGCGGGCTCCATCAGCTGGTTCCAGAACCCGTCGTCGAAGGTCAGCGCGCACTATGTGATCCGCTCCTCCGACGGCCAGGTCACCCAGATGGTCCGGGACGCCAACACCGCCTGGCACGCGCGCTCGGCCAACCCGAGCTCCATCGGAATCGAGCACGAGGGCTTCGTCGCCGACCCGTCCTGGTTCACCGACTCGATGTACCGCTCGTCGGCCGCGCTGACCCGCCACCTCACCGCGAAGTACGGCATCCCGCGCACCCGCACGGGCATCGTCGGGCACAGCGAGGTACCGGGCAACGACCACACCGACCCCGGCGCGAACTGGAACTGGACCTACTACATGTCGCTGGTCAACGGCGGCACCGGTGACCCGGGCCCCGGCCCCGGCACCTCGTTCCCGACGTGGGGCACCGGCGTGAGCATCCGTCAGCAGGCGACGACCACCTCGGCGCAGGTCGCGAGCCTGGCGGGGCCGACGACGGTCAAGGTCCAGTGCCAGAAGCGCGGACAGCTGGTCAACTACCAGGGCTACAGCAACGACGCCTGGTCCTATCTGCCGGACTACGGCGGCTACATCTCGAACATCTTCATCGATGTCTCGGACTCCTGGCTGCCGGGCGTGCCCACCTGCTGACGCGGCACACCGCTGAAGTGACGCCGCCGACCCACCATCGTTGACGCACCACCGCTGACGCGACACCGCTGAAGCGACACCGTTGATGCACCACCGCCCCTCAGGGGGCAGGGCCGTCCAGCAAGGCCTTGCCCAGCTGGGTGCGGTGGTGCATCATCCGGTTCCCGTGCCGGTGCGAGGTCAGCAGACCGGCCTCACGGAGTACGGAGGCGTGGCGGCTCGCCGTCGAGGGAGCCATCCGCAGCGCCCCCGCCAGTCCCGTCGTCGTCATCGGCCGGTCGAGCAGTTCGAGCAGCCGGGCGCGTGAGGTGCCGATCAGCTGGGCCACCGGCGGTGTCGACTCGCCCAGCCGGGAGCGCACCAGCCAGCCGGGCGCCGGGGAGAGCGGGTGGACGAGCACCGGTGGAAGCTCGTCGTCGACCAGGGCCAGCGGCGTACCGACGCAGAAGAAGCCCGGCACCAGCGTCAGCATCTGCCCGGAGAGCTGGAGTTCGCGGCTGACCGGGTAGGGCGTGCGCAGAATCCCCTCCTCGCAGCGCCAGCCGGGCATCTCCTCGTAACTGGCCAGCAGCCCCTCCGCTCCCCCGCCGAGCGCGGCCTCGGCGCGACGGGAGCGGTCGGCCCCGGCCTGGGCCCGGATGGCGGGCAGATACGGCACGACCGCGACGGAGTAGTAGCGCCGCAGCGTCGACCCGAGCCAGCGCAGCGCCTCCGTGTCGCCCTCGGCGAGCCGCCGTACGGTGGTCGGGACCGGACCTCGTCTGCGCGCGTAGAGTCGTGCGAGATCCACGACCAGACGGCGGCGGGGAGTCGACAGCAGACGGTCCACACCGATGTCGAGGTCCAGTTCGCCTCGGCCGGGTGTGAGGAAGTCGGGGAAGTACTCCGCCGAGGGGCAGAGCAGCGTCAACTCCCGTACGGCCGAGGAGAGTCCGGCGCGTTCCAGGGCCGAGCGGACCTCGCGGCGCCAGGGCGCGAAGGCCGGCGGGACGTGCTGGTTCTGGAGCAGATGCAGGCTGAGCGCGGCCTCCCACAGGGCGTCGGCCCCGTCCGCCACCCGCAGCCGGTTGAGCTCGCCTCCACGGAGATCGACTCGCAGCACCTTGGACTCCCCCGGAAAGCCTGTGCGGTCAGGCCCGGATTCTAGCGGGGCGGGGTCGCCGGCGTGTGAGGCTGGAGTCATGACCGAATTCAGCGAGGCCGAGCGCCTGTATCTCTCCTCCCAGCGACTTGGCCGGCTGGCCACCGTCGATCCGAAGGGGCAGCCGCAGGCCAACCCGGTGGGGTTCTATCCGCAGGCGGACGGCACGATCCTGGTCGGCGGGTACGCGCTCGGCACCACGAAGAAGTGGCGGAACCTCCGGGCCAATCCCCTGGTGGCCCTGGTGGTCGACGACATCGTGAGCCTGAGGCCCTGGAAGGTGCGCGGCGTCGACATCCGGGGTGAGGCCGAACTGCTCACCGGGCCGCACGAGTTGGGCCCGCACTTCAGCGAGGAGCTGATCCGCATCCATCCGCGGAAGATTCACAGCTGGGGGCTGGACGACACCGTCTGACGAGGGCGCGCCCGCAGCACCCGCAGATGCTGTGCCGCGTACGAACGCCAGGGCCGCCACGCCGTCTGTCCTGGCTCGTCGTCCGGTGACACGTCCGGGTCGCCCAGGCCTCGCATCCGGATGAGCGCCGCCGTCCGGGCGGTCATTCCGGGCACGGTGAGCAGCGCCCGCTCGGCCTCGTCGCGGCTCGCGCCGGTGTCGAGCCGTACGGTGCCGCCGGCCAGCGCCCTGGCGAGCGGACCGGCCACCGGGTCGTCCACCAGGGCCCCGGGCGCGGGGAAGAGCCGGGTGAGCGTGCCGCAGGGCCGCTCGACCGGGTCCCCGTACGCCGCGACGAGCCGCCGCGCCTCGGTGGGACCCGCGTGGACGCGCAGCGCGTACTCCTCGGGGTCGGCGGTGCCCGGCGCCCGCAGTCCGGGGCGGGCCGCGACGAGGGGCGCGAGGAGGGGATCGGCGCCGAGGCGCTCGTCCACGGCGTACGGATCGGCGTCGAGGTCGAGGAGCCGGCGCAGCCGTTGGACGGCGGTGGTGAGGTCGCGCAGATCGGTGAGGTGGATCCGGGCCTCCAGCCAGCCGGAGCGGGCGCCTCGGCCCGGTGACGGGAGTGACTCGTCGACCGAGACGACTCCGGGGCCGTGCGGCAGGCGCAGCGTACGCCGGTAGGTGCGGGCTCCGGGCTCGCCGATGACCTCCTCGACGGTGGGGACGGCCTCGTCGGCGAGCAGGTCGAACATCTCGCGCGCCGCGTAGGCGCCACGGTAGGCGAGCCGTAGCGGGATGCCGGCGAGCGAGGGGGCGGCGGTGACTCGTCCCCCGGCGGCGCTCATGCCGTGGCCGGACTCGGCGCGCAGACCGCTCGGTGTACGGGCGTAGATCTGCCGGATCGTGTCGTTGAACTGGCGCACGCTGGCGAACCCTGCGGCGAAGGCGATCTCCGTGACCGGCAGGCCGGTGGTTTGGAGCAGTGTCCGGGCGGTGTGGGCGCGCTGCGCGCGGGCGAGGGCGACGGGCCCGGCGCCGAGTTCGGCGGTGAGCTGGCGCTGGACCTGCCGGGCGCTGTAGCCGAGCCGCCCGGCCAGTCCGGGCACGCCCTCGCGGTCCACGACGCCGTCGCCGATCATGCGCATGGCGCGGCCGACGACATCGGCGCGTACGTTCCACTCCGCCGATCCGGGCACGGCGTCGGGCCTGCACCGGCGGCAGGCGCGGAAGCCGCTGCCCTGGGCAGCGGCGGCCGTGGGGTAGAAGCGGACGTTCTCGCGCTTCGGGGTGACCGCCGGGCAACTGGGCCGGCAGTAGATGCCGGTGGTCTCGACGGCGAAGAAGAACGCGCCGTCGAAACGCGCGTCGCGGCTGGCCACCGCCTCGTACCTGGTCTCCTCGTCCATCACACCGTCCAGTGTGCGTCGCGCCGGGCGGCGGGACTCGCGGGATTCGGACACGAAGGTCGCGGCGAGGGAGCGGGCCGGAGGGCGGCCGGGGCCGAGCCGCCGGAAGGAGCCGCCGGGGCCGAGCCGGACCGCGCGGAGTGGTGGGGCCAGGGTGGGGCCGGAGTGGGGCCGGACCCCCGGTCGGAGGGGGGTCCGGCCTCGCTCCGGTCAGCGGGGACGTCTACCTGATGCGCCCGCGCTTGGCCTCCATGGCCGCGCGGCCCTCCGCGCCCTTGAGCCGCCACTCGCGCCGGATCTCGGCCCGCAGGCGGGCGTCGGTCTTGGCGACGATGCGCTGGTTCTCCCGCAGCAGCTTGTGGTAGCTCTCCAGCCGCCGCTCGGGGAGCGAACCGTCGGCCAGCGCCGCGAGCACGGCGCACCCGGGCTCGCTGCCGTGGGCGCAGTCGTGGAACCTGCACCCTTCGGCCAGTTCCTCGATCTCGGCGAACACCTGCCCCACGCCCTGCCCGGCGTCCCAGAGCCCGACACCCCGCAGACCGGGGGTGTCGATGAGGACGCCGCCGCCGGGCAGCACGAGGAGGTTGCGGGTGGTCGTGGTGTGCCGGCCCTTTCCGTCGACGTCACGGATGGCCTGCACCTCCATGACCTCCTCCCCGAGCAGGGCGTTGGCGAGGGTCGACTTCCCGGCGCCCGAGACACCGAGCAGCACGCTCGTCCCCCCGGAGACGAGGGCGGAGAGCACGTCGAGGCCCTCGCCCGTGGCCGCGCTGACGGCCAGGACCTGTACGCCGGGCGCGGTGGTCTCGACGTCCTCGACGAGATACGACAGCCCTGTCGGGTCCGGTACGAGGTCGGCCTTGGTGAGCACCACGAGCGGCTGCGCACCGCTCTCCCAGGCCAGGGCGAGGAAGCGCTCGATGCGCCCGAGGTCCAGATCGACGGAGAGGGGTACGGCGATGATCGCGTGTTCGACGTTGGCCGCGAGGATCTGGCCCTCGGAACGCTGCGACGAGGTGGAGCGTACGAAGGCGGTCCGGCGCGGCAGCAGCGTCCGCACGTACCGGGGATCACCGCCGGGGTCGACCGCGGCCCAGTCCCCGGTGCAGACGACCTTCAGCGGATCGCGCGGTACGACGAACTCGGTGTCGGCCCGGACGGTGCCGCCGGGAGTGACGACATCGCACTGGCCCCGGTCGACCCGCAGGACACGGCCGGGCAGCAGACCTTGCGCCGCGTACGGGGTGAACTCCGCCTCCCAGCCCTCGTCCCAGCCGTAGGGAGCGAGCGGATGCGCGGCGGAGGAAGCCTCGGAGGAGGCAGGAGAGAAAGACAAGGGGAACCCTTCACAAGGGTGGCCCCGGCAGCCGCGTCGGTCGGGCGCGGAGGATGAGGTAGGTCAGCCGGAGACCACGGAGGTGACATGAACGATCAGCTGATTGCGGGCAGGGCCCATCACAGAGACAGCCATCGGTACACACCTCCCGGGTTCGGACACACGGCCGACGGGGACCGGACCGGTCCCTCGGAACACACGGGAATTTAGCGGCTCGTCCACCGGGTCCGCCACCCCTTTTCACGGCTCCGCTCCTCCGGCCTCCGGGTCCGCCGGCCATGGTGGGGGCGCGGGCCATGGTGGGGGCGGCGGGCCGACCGGAAGGTCAGGTTCGGTGAAGTCGACCGGGATGCCCACGATCATCCGCAGACCCGGGTGGGCCAGCGGCGCCAGCGCCTCGACCGACAGATGGACCCGGCCGGCGAGGGGCAGGACCATCGGGCGCACCGTGCCGTAGGGGTGCAGGCTCATCTCCGCCCGTTCGTCGCCGTCCCAGATCCGGCGCACCTCGGCGGAGCGCCGGACCCGGCGCACGACGCGCTGGATACGGTCGTGCTCGACGTCCACGACGGCGCTGCGGCGCAGCTCGGCGACCATGTAGGGCGCCCAGTGGATCTCCCACTGCCGGCACTGCGCCCGCCCCTGGGAGTGCGGGGCGAGCAACTCCTCCATGACGTTGGCGCCCGGGCGCTGCATCCAGGGCCAGTGCCAGGCGGCGCGGCGGTTGTAGGCGAGGACGGTGTAGGTGTCGTCGCTCCAGTAGGCGCCGTGGCCGACGCGGTGCAGCAGTTCGAGCAGATCGTCGGGGACGTCCGGGTGTTCCGGGGCGACCGCGCCGGGAGGCCGGTGACCGGACCAGACGTACAGGGCGGACGCCTCCGCCGGGTTCAGGTCCAGAATCCGTACGCAGTCCTCGACCAGGTCCGTGCTGATCCGCCCCTCACCGTGTTCGAGGCGCCGGTAGTGCCGCTCGTCCACCCCGAGCAGTTCGGCCATGATCGACTGGGTGAGCCGTCCCCGGCGGTGCCGGTGCCGGGGCAGATCGTCCGTCCCGGGCACGTCCGCCAGATTCCGGCGCGCTCTCCAGGTACGCATGATCTTGGTCATGTCCGACTGAGGGGCCGGTTCCGCTCTCGCCATCTCGCCACCTCCGGGCCCCCGGCCACCTGCGATTCCGCTGCCGGCGCACCCCTTCCATCGTCCCTCTCCAAGGCGGTGGCGCGCGCCGGAGGACCGGACACGGCGGTGTCCGGTCACCGCCACACCCTTCCCCGGGCCGGCGCCAGGCGCTTCGGTGGGAGCTGGAGAGTTTCGTTTCCCAGGAGAGGATCATGGAGTTTCTGGCCCCTCAGCCCGCCGCCCCGGACCTGCCGCCCGCCAAGGACCTGCCGCCCGCCGGTGAACGGCACATCTGGTGCCTGCCGGACATCGGTCTCACCGGCGCGGCTCATGCCCGCCGCAGGGCCGCGGGTGTGCTCCACGGGTGGCGGCTGCCGCGCGCCACCGTCGACGACGCGATCCTCGTGGTCTGCGAGCTGGTGACCAACGCGCTCCGCCACGGTCGAAGTCCGGTGCACATCGCGCTCCACCGGGGGCTCCACCGGGGCCGCGGCGCCCTGACGATAAGTGTCAGCGACCACGGCCACATTCCCTATCCGTCGGGTCCGGAGCAGGATCTGGAGCACGTCGGGGAGGGCGGCCGGGGGCTGTCCATCGTCGCCGCGCTCGCCCAGGCGCACGGGTACGAGGGCGGGAACTCGACCACGTTCTGGGCCCGGCTGCACACCCACCCGGCGGACCGCGCGTAGTGGTCCGCCTCGGTGTGGGGACCACGTACCACCCGTGGTGTGATGGTCGTGTGGGCCGCGCCGTGGAAGAGACCAATCGCCGCATGCTGAGGGTGCGGGACGCGATGGACCGCGACTACGCGCAACCACTCGACGTCCCGGCCCTGGCACGGATCGCCCATGTGTCGCCGGCGCACTTCACCCGGACCTTCCGCGCCACGTTCGGCGAGACACCGCACCGCTATCTGCAACGCAGACGGGTGGAGCGCGCGATGTTCCTGCTGCGGGAGACGGACCGCGGTGTGACGGACATCTGCTTCGAGGTCGGCTTCTCCAGTCCGGCGACCTTCAGCCGGACCTTCCGCGACATCGTCGGCCGGCCGCCGAGGACGTACCGCAAGGAGGTGGCGGCGGCCACCCGGCACGTACCGACGTGCTTCACGAGGGCCTGGACGCGGCCGAGCGGCGCCCCCTCTCCGGACTGAGCAGTTCTGGACAAGTTTTCGGCGGGCTCCGGCCGTAGCGTGGCGACCATGTTCAACGCACTCACGCACTCACAGATCTACGTCCTCGACCAGGACGAGGCACTCGACTTCTACGTCGGCACCCTCGGGCTCGAGGTCAACACCGATGTCGACCTGGGCTTCATGCGCTGGCTGACCGTCAACGTACCCGGCCACCCCGACCGCCAGATCCTGCTGGAGCGGCCGGGCCCGCCGGCGATGTCCGACGAGACCGCCCAGCAGGTCCGTGAACTGGTGACCAAGGGAGCCACCGGCGGCTCCCTGATCTTCAGCACGGACGACTGCCGCGGGACGTACGAGACGCTGAAGGGCCGCGGCGTCGAGTTCACCGACGAGCCCACCGAGCGGCCGTACGGCATCGACTGCGGGCTCCGCGACCCGTTCGGCAACAACATCCGCTTCACCCAGCCGAAGTCGTAGCCGCCGTCCCGGAGCGTCCGGAGAGCCCGGCCGCTGATGGCCGGCCACCTCACGACGATCGTCCGACCCCGCCGTCGGACCCGCCGTCGGCCCCGCCGTCGGACCGGGAGACGGGATCGGGCGCGGGCGCCGCCGGACGGGACTAGTCAGGTCCCGTCCGGCGGCGCCCGGCCGTGCGGCCCCGGCGGGCACCGGGAGCGGGGCGGGGTCGCGGGGCGGTTCGGGGCGGCGGCAGGATGGGCGTATGACTGGCAGCGACGCATCCACCCCGCCCCCGGCCGCCGGGGCGGCCCCGGCCCCCTTCACCGCCGACGACTACCGCGCCCGGATGGAGCGCGCCGTTCGCGACGCCTCGGCCGCCGGGCTGGCCGGCGTCCTCGTGGCACCGGGCCCCGACATGGTCTGGCTCACCGGCTACCGGCCGCCCGCCGACACCGAGCGCCTCACCCTGCTCGTCCTCACACCGGACACCGGCCCCGTGCTGGTGGTGCCCAAGCTGGAGGCGCCCGACGCGGCGAAGGCCGTCGGCGCGCCCGCGCTGACCCTGCGGGACTGGACCGACGGCGTCGACCCGTACGGGGTGACCGCGCCGGCGCTGGCCCCCACCGGCCGCTACGGCATCAGCGACAACACCTGGGCCCTGCATCTCATCGGCCTCCAGGAAGCCCTGCCCGGCACGTCCTACGCGCCGTTGACGAACGCGCTTCCGATGCTGCGCGCGGTCAAGGACGCGCGGGAGGTGGAGCGGCTCGCGGCGGCGGGCGCGGCGGCCGACTCGGCGTACGAGGAGATCAAGAAGGTGCCGTTCGCGGGCCGCCGGGAGACCGAGGTCGCCGCGGATCTCGCCGGTCTGCTGCGCGGGTCCGGCCACTCCCAGGTCGACTTCACCGTGGTCGGCTCCGGCCCGAACGGCGCCAACCCGCACCACGAGGCGGGTGAACGGGTCATCGGGAACGGCGACATGGTCGTGCTCGACTTCGGCGGGCTGTGCCAGGGTTACGGCTCCGACACCTCGCGCACCGTGCATGTCGGCGAGCCCACCGACGAGGAGCGGCGCGTGCACGACGTGGTGCGTGCGGCGCAGCAGGCCGCCTGCGAGGCGGTGCGGCCCGGTATCGCCTGCCAGGAGGTGGACCGGGTGGCGCGCGCGGTGATCACGGAGGCCGGGTACGGCGAGTACTTCATCCACCGCACCGGCCACGGCATCGGTGTCACCACCCATGAGCCGCCGTACATGGTCGAGGGCGAGGAGCTGCCGCTCGTCCCCGGCATGTGCTTCTCGGTGGAGCCCGGCGTCTATCTGCCGGGCCGCTTCGGGGTCCGGATCGAGGACATCGTGACGGTCACCGAGGCGGGGGGCCGCCGGCTCAACACGACGGAGCGGGAGCTGGCGATCGTCGGTTAGAGCCTCGCCCCCGGCGAGCGCGCGGGGGCACTTGGAACCGCCGTTGCGGTCCCAAGTGCCCCCGCCCGTTCAGCAGTTCGGTACGCCGGGCAGCCAGGACTCCACCACGTCGATGAAGATGTTGGAGATGTAGCCGCCGAAGGCGGGCAGATAGGCCCAGCCGTCGTTGGTGATGCCGTCCACGGTGATCCGCTGGCCGTGGACCTGGCACTTGACGTTGACCGTCGTGGGACCGGCCAGCCGCGCCACCTCGGGCGACGCGGTGGTCGCCTGCTGTCGGATACGGACGTCCGTGCCCCAGGTCGGGAAGGACTTGCCCGTCTGGTCGCCGGTCCACAGGTAGGTGACGGTCACCCAGCCGTTGTCGTTCAGGCCGACGTTGTAGAAGGTGCCGTCGGCGAGGTCGATACCGGCGGGGTTGAGAACGACACGGCCGGAGCCGTCCCGGCCGCCGTTGTAGCCGTTCTCGTAGGCGGCCTGCGCCTCGGGCTTGCCCTGGGGCAGGTCCTTGAACATCTCCCGGGTCGGGGAGGGGTTCCAGTAGTCGTCCTTGGTGTTCCAGGGACCCACGTCCCACACCGGCGCGGTCTCGCAGCGGGCGGGCCCGCAGACCTGCACGGAGTACTGGCCGCTGCCGTTGGGCGAGAGGCCACGGCGCGAGGGCAGTGCGACGAAGTGGTCGTTGGGCTGGATGACATGGCCGTTGGCGGTCGTACGGCCGACGAGACCCTCGCGGGTGGCGAAGACCCGGGCGGTGACGGCGGTCGCGCCCGCCGCGGTCCTGGGCGCGGCGCCCTTCTCGGCGGAGAGCCGCAGGCTCCGTACGGCCGCGTCGCCCTTCTCGTCCCAGAGGGTGATCCGGGCCTGGACGGTGGTGACCGCGCGGGGCAGGACGGCGGGTCCGCCGTCGGCCGGTGTCCACTCGGTCCAGGTGCCCTGGGCGGAGCGGCCGCGTACGTCGACGGCGACCTCCGCGCCGGCGGGTGTGTCGGCGACGAGTTCGGCGCTGACCCGGTTGACCGGGGTGTCGAGTTCCTCGGCGGCGAGCACCTGGGTGCCGTAGCCTTGACCGGCCTCCGCCGACGCCGGCCGGAAGGCGGTGCTCCGGACGCTCAACGCACCGTCGGTGTAGCGGACGTTGACGTCGTCGGAGGTGATGCGGGTCAGATCCGCCGACCAGGAGGTCGGTGAGGATGCTACGCGCGTTGATTTCTGGCCGTCGGCCGCTCCGGCCGGTGGTGTGGCGACAGCGACGCCTACGCAGGCGAGCAGGGAGAGGGCCACGGTGATCCGACGCCGGTACGTGGGTCTCGCTCGGTCCTTCATGCCGGTCTCCTCGGTGTGGGGGATGGAACCCGGCACACGCTAGTGAGGGTGTCATGTAACCGACAAGGGCCGATGAGGGAGAGATCTCCCCTCTCGGGCGTAACAGTGCTGACAGATCGTCAAATAGCGTGGGTATCAGGCGACATGGGCGACGGCGTGGCCGTCGGCCAGGGTGTGGTGGGTCAGCGCCGCGTGCGGGTCGGCCCCGTCGGCGGTGGCGGCGGGGTCGGCGTGCACCAGGGCGGCGGTCAGCCCGGGCACGGCGTGCAGCAGCGCGTGCTCGGCCGCGACGGCGACGTCGTGCGCCTGACGTACGGTCAGCTCGCCGTCCACCACGACGGCCACCTCCGCACGCAGCCGGTGCCCGATCCAGCGCAGCCGGAGCTCGCCCACCGCCCGTACGCCGGGGACGGCACGCAGCGCCCGCTCGGCGTCGTCCACGAGCGCGGGATCGACGGCGTCCATGATCCGGCGGAACACCTCGCGGGCGGCGTCGCGCAGGACGAGGAGGATTGCGGCGGTGATGAGCAGCCCGACGATCGGGTCGGCGAGCGGCCAGCCGATCGCGGCGCCGCCCGCGCCGAGCAGGACGGCGAGCGAGGTGAAGCCGTCGGTACGGGCGTGCAGCCCGTCGGCGACCAGGGCGGCCGAGCCGATCTCGCGGCCGACGCGGATGCGGTAGCGGGCGACCCACTCGTTCCCGGCGAAGCCGACGACGGCCGCGGCGGCGACGGCCGGCAGATAGCTGATCCGCTGCGGATCGAACAGCCGGTCGACGGCGGTCCACGCGGCGAGGACGGCGGAGGCTGCGATGGTCAGCACGATGACGATGCCCGCGAGGTCCTCGGCCCGCCCGTACCCGTAGGTGAACCTGCGGGTGGCGGCCCGCCGACCGAGCACGAAGGCGACGGCGAGGGGCAGCGCGGTGAGGGCGTCGGCGGCGTTGTGGACGGTGTCACCGAGCAGCGCCACGGATCCGGACAGAACGACGACGACCACCTGCGCGAGAGCCGTGCCCCCGAGCACGACGAGCGAGACCCAGAGCGCACGCATGCCTTTCGCGGACGATTCGAGGGCGGAGTCGATCTTGTCGACGGTTTCATGGGAGTGCGGCGCAAGAACATGCCCAACCCGCCACCACCACCGCACGACCCGCGGGCCGTCGGGCTTCCCGTGAGGGTGCGTGTGCCCGTGGTGAGGGTGCGCGTGGCCAGCGGGGGCGTGCCCATGGCTGTGGGTGTGGCCGAGACCCTCGCCCTCGTACGGGTCATCGTGTCCGTGCGGAGCGTTCATCGCTGGGGCCTTCCGACGCGGGGGCGGTGGACCGACTTCCAGGGGCGGCGGGGTGAGGGGTGGACAGCCGCGTACCCCGTTCGCCATTATGTGCATATGAACGCACGCATGCAACTATCACCTGCGCACGATGCGCACCCGCCCATCCCCGGCGAGGAGCAGTTCACGCTTGCCGCCGAGGTCTTCGCCGTGCTCGCCGACCGCACGCGGCTGGTCCTGCTGCACGGGCTGGCCGGCGGCGAGGCGGACGTGACGACGCTGACCGAGATGTGCGGCGCGGCCCGCCCCGCCGTGAGCCAGCACCTCGCCAAGCTGCGGCTCGCCGGTCTGGTGGTCACCCGCAAGGAGGGCCGCCGGGTCGTCTACAGCCTCCGGGACGGCCATCTGCGGCGCGTGATCGACGAGGCGCTCAGTCTGGCCGACCACCAGCTGGACGGCCGCCCCTCCCACGACTGAGGCCCTGGCCTGCCCCTTCGCCGATCGGCACCGTCGGGTACGACCTCCGTCTGGCCGAACTGTTCGAATCCCGTCGCCCGGGCCCGCCCCCTCGGCGAGAACCCGGGAGCACCCCGGGAGCCCCCGAAAAGTCACCGGAGAGGCACCCCCGAGGGGAGGCGGACACCGGCGTGTCGCCATACGCTCGACCACATGAGCATCGACCGGCGCGTGCTGCTTCGTGGCATGGGCTGGGCCGCCGCAGCGGGGGCGGGCCTCACCCTGGCCGCCGACGCCGCCGGCAGAGCCGGCGAGGACGGGTCCGCCCCTCCCTCGCGCCCGCAGGCACGCCCCGAGCAGGCGCTCCGTTGGGGCAGCACAGCACCCGCCGTCGAGCCCCGGACGTTCTGGCAGACGAAGCCCCCGCCCCACCGGAAGCCGGAGCGTACGGCCAACGCGGTCAAGGCCGTGTTCATCCACCACACCATCGGCCCCAACGACTACACGCGCCCCGAGGTCCCCCATCTCATCCGTACCTTCGCCGTCGACCACGTCGACAACCGGCAGTGGGACGACATCGGCTACAACTTCCTCGTCGACAGGGGCGGCGTCATCTACGAGGGCCGCGCGGGCGGCATCGAGAACCCCGTCGTCGGCGCGCACACCCTGGGGTTCAACGTCGGCACGGTCGGCATCGCCGCCATAGGCGACTTCAGCGACGGCGAGACCGTGCCCGAGGCCATGGTCGAGTCGCTCGCCCAGCTCATCGCGTGGAAGCTCGGCCTGTACGGGGTGGACCCGCGCGGCACGACGACGCTGGTGTCCACCAACGACGGCAGCCGGTACAAGAAGGGCACCCGCCAGATCTTCCGTACGGTCTCGGGCCACCGTGACGGCTACTCCACGCGCTGCCCCGGCGGCGCCCTCTACGGGGCGCTCCCCCGGATACGCGAACGCGCCGCCCGTCTACAGGGCCGCCCCGAGACGTAGAGGGCATAGAAGACGTAGAAAAGGAGACAGCGGAGTCGGTCAGAGCGCGCGGTGCATGATGTGGAGCCCCACATAGCCCTGCACCGGATGGCGGAAGCCCTCCGGGAGCGTGCCCAGCACCGTGAAGCCGAGTGACTCGTAGAGCTTCACGGCGTGCGTGTTCGTCTCCACCACCGCGTTGAACTGCATCGCGCGGAAACCCGCCGAACGCGCCCACTCCAGGCTGTACTCGCAGAGCGCCCGGCCCACGCCCCGGCCGGTGTGGGCCGCGTCGACCATGTAACTGGCGCTCGCGATGTGCGAGCCGGGGCCCATGTGGTTGTTGTTCATCTTGGCGGTGCCGAGGACCGTGCCCGCCTCGTCGACGGCGACGACCGTACGGTTCGGCGGGGCGAGCAGCCACCACTCGCTCGCCACCTGCTCACCGAGGTCCGTCGGATACGTGAACGTGTCGCCCGCGGCCACGATCCGGTGGAAGAACGGCCAGATGGCGGCCCAGTCCTCGCGGGTGGCTTCCCTGATCAGCATGGGGCCAGCATGCCGGGGGGACGGCCGGGGCCGCCAGCGCTTTCCCGCCGCGCCGACCCACCCGCGGCGCCGACCTACCCGCCCCGCCGACCTACCCGCCCCGCCGACCCGCCCGCCCCGTCGCGCCGCCGTATGCCGACCCGACCCGCCGTATGCCGACGACGACGGCGGGTACACGCGAGAGCATGGTTGAGAAGACGACTGTCCTCGTTCTGGACTGTGCCGAACCCATGGAACTGGCCGAGTTCTACGCCGGTCTGCTCGACGCGGAGATCCGCCCGTGGGGCGACCCCGACTATGTGGAGGTCGTCGGCAACAACGGCGTCCATCTGGCGATCCACCGCGATCACGGCTACGCGCCCCCGAGCTGGCCCCGCCCCGACGACTCCCAGCAGGCCCATCTGCGCATCCTGGTGAAGCGGGGTGAGATGGACGAGGCCGAGCGCGAGGCGGTCGGGCTCGGCGCCAGGCCGGTGGAGGCGAAGAACAACAGCGGCCCGCGCGACGTACGCACGTACTCCGATCCGGCCGGGCACTCCTTCACGCTCGCCGTCTCGCCCGAGCCCGCGCGACAGCCCGATCCCGTCGGCGGCGGTGCCAACACCGAGAACATCTCCGGCCTCCGGGGTGACGTATAACGGGACCGAACTGTCCCTCGCCGCACCACATCCGCGGCGCACGTCGAAGGTGGTTGTCGGATGAGGCTCACGGTCCTCGGCGGCGGGGGCTTCCGGCTCCCCCTGGTGTACGGCGCGCTGCTCGGCGACCATGCCGAGGGCCGGGTCACCGATGTCGTCCTGCACGACGTGGACACCGCCCGGCTCTCCGCGATCGCCCGGGTGCTCGCCGACCAGGCGGCGGGCGTGCCGGACGCGCCGCGGGTCACCGTCACCACCGATCTGGACGAGGCGGTCCGGGGCACCGACTTCGTCTTCTCGGCGATCAGGGTCGGCGGTCTCGAAGGCCGCGCGGCCGACGAGCGCGTGGCGCTCGCCGAGGGGGTGCTCGGTCAGGAGACCGTCGGGGCCGGAGGCATCGCGTACGGGCTGCGCACCGTGCCCGTCGCCGTCGAGATCGCGCGCCGGGTCGCGCGGCTGGCGCCGGACGCCTGGGTCATCAACTTCACCAACCCCGCCGGGCTGGTCACCGAGGCGATGGCGCGCCATCTCGGCGAGCGCGTGATCGGGATCTGCGACTCCCCCGTGGGACTCGGCCGCCGCGTCGCGCGCGTCCTCGGCGGCGATCCGGGCACCGCCTTCATCGACTACGTCGGCCTCAACCATCTCGGCTGGCTGCGGGGTCTGCGTATCGACGGCCGCGACCAACTCCCGCGCCTGCTCGCCGATCCGGGACTGCTGGGCTCGATCGAGGAGGGCAGGCTGTTCGGCGCCGACTGGCTCCGCTCCCTCGGCTCGATCCCCAACGAGTATCTGCACTACTACTACTTCAACCGCGAGACGGTACGCGCCTACCGGGAGGCCGAGCGCACACGTGGCGCGTTCCTCCGGGACCAACAGGCCCGTTTCTACGAGGAGATGGAGCGGCCCGGCGCACCCGCGCTGGAGTCCTGGGACCGTACCCGCGCCGAACGTGAGGCCACCTACATGGCGCACAACCGCGAAGCGGCCGGCGCCGGTGAACGCGCCCCCGAGGACCTGGAGTCGGGCGGGTACGAGAGGGTCGCGCTCGCCCTGATGCGGGCCATCGCCCACGACAGCCGCTCGACGCTCATCCTCAACGTCCCCAACGGCAGCACCCTTTCGGTGCTGGACCCCGAGGCCGTCGTCGAGGTCCCCTGCCTCGTGGACGCGAACGGCGCCCACCCGCTCTCGGCGGCACCGCTGCCGTATCACGCCACCGCTCTGGTCTGTGCGGTGAAGGCGGTCGAGCGCGAGGTGCTGGCGGCGGCGGAGAACGGCTCGCGTACGGCGGCGGTGAAGGCGTTCGCGCTGCATCCGCTCGTCGACTCGGTGACCGTGGCCCGGCGGCTGCTGGACGGCTATGTGGGCGCGCACCCCGGCCTGGCGTATCTGCGCTGACGGACATCCCTAGAATCCGGCGATCAGCACCGCGCCCGACACCGTCGCGAAGACCAGGACCGTGATCCGCAGCTTCGCCGCGTCCACGCGGTGGTGTACGAGACGGCTGAGCCGTACGCCGAGCGCGAGGGCGGGCAGGAGCAGCAGCGCGGGCCACGCCTGGCCGGGGCTGCCCTGCCCGGTGGCGAACAGCAGCCCCAGAGAGGCGACCTCGCCCACAAGGAAGCAGACGGCGACCGTCGAGCGCAGCTCCGCCGGCGGCCGGTGCTGGTAGACCAGCGCGAGCGGCGGGCCGCCGACGCCGGTCGCCGTCTCGGTGAGAGCCGTGACGGCGCCGGCACCGATGTACGCGGCCCGGCCCGGGGTGAACGCGGGTGCCAGCAGGCTCACCAGCGCGGCCAGCACGGTCGCGGCGCCGACGACCACGCCCAGGTGGCGTTCGGGGACCGCCCACAGCAGAGCCAGTCCCCCGGGCGTGGCCGCGAGGCGCGCCGCCGAGATCCAGCGGGCGCCGCGTACGTCGAGGTCGGCGCGCTCCCGCCAAGCCACGTACAGATTCAGCGGGATCATCGAGGCCAGCAGGAAGACGGGCAGCAGACCGGGGTCCACCATGCCGACGACCGGGGCGACGATGAGGGCGAAGCCGAGCCCGCTCGTCCCCTGGACGAACGCGGCGAGCGCGACCACGGCGGCGAGGAGTGCGAACACCCCGCCGCCGAGGCCCTGGCCCAGCGCGCCGGTCACGACGTTCCCCGGCTCCCTGTGCGGCCCGTTCCCCTCCCCATCGTCATCAGGTGACGCCCCCTCACCTGCCGTGGAGCAGCACGGGTACCCTCTGCCAGCCGAGCGCCACGAAGGACGGCACCTGCTCCAACTGGTCGGCTGAGACAGCCAGTCGGATGTCCGGGAAGCGGTCGAAGAGCGCCGGCAGGGCGGTGAGGGCCTCCATCCGGGCGAGCGGCGCGCCGACGCAGCGGTGGACGCCGATACCGAACGACAGGTGTTCGTCCGCGCCCCGGTGGATGTCGAACTCGGCGGCGTCGGGCCCGTACTGGGCGGGGTCGTTGCCCGCGGCGGCGAACGTGGTCACGATGGCGTCGCCCGCCCGGATGGTGACACCGTCGATCGTGATGTCGGAGACGGCGTAGCGCAGCGGGAGGCTGGCGATCGAGGGGTGCACACGCAGGACCTCCTCTATGACGGCCTCCCAGCCGACTTCACCGGCGCGGACGGCGGCGAGCTGGTCGGGGTGGTTCAGGAGGGTGACGATCGCGTTGCCGATGAGGTTGACCGTGGTCTCGAACCCAGCGCCGATGACGAGCAGGAAGGTGTAGAAGAGTTCGTCGTCGGTGAGCCGGCCGCCTTCCTCGTCGCGTACCCGGATCAGCTCCGTGGCCATGTCGTTGCCCGGGTTCTCGCTCTTGTACGCGATGAGCGCCGGGAGCACCGCGCCGATCTGCTCCTGCACGGCCGCGGCTCGTTCGGGGGACGGGTCGGAGGTGTCGAATATGTCGTCCATCATCCGCACGGCGGCCTCGCGCAGGTGCTCGGGTACCCCGAACAGTTCGCAGATCAGCCGCATGGGCAGCGGTTGGGCGTAGCGGGCCTTCACATCGACCGGCTCGCCCGGGGCCGCCGCGGCGGCGGCGTCGAGACCGGCGAGGAGGTCGGCGGTTATCTCCTCGACCTGTGCCCGCATCGCCTCGGTGCGCTTGTGGGTGAAGCTCGGCGAGACGAGCTTGCGCAGACGGGTGTGGTCGGGGCCGTAGGTGTTGAGCATGTTCACCACGTCGACCCAGCCGAGTATCCAGCTCCACTCGGGCCTCGCCTTGGCCTCGTCGAAGAGCGACCAGTGCAGCCGGGGGTCCTTGCTGACGCGCGGGTCCAGCATGAGGGCGCGCAGGGACGCGAAGCCGGTGGGGGCCCAGGCGGGGATGCCGCCGGGCAGGTCGACGGGGACCACGGAGCCCAGTTCGCGCAGTCGGGCGGTCTCGGCGGGGATGTCCGCGCCGAAGGGATCGATGGCCACGCGGGTGATCTCGGTCGTCATGCTCGGTCTCCTGACTTCTCGGGGTGGGTCACGGAGGTGACGGGCGGACCGCCGGACGTCGTCAGGGGGTGGAGACGGCGGTGTCCGGCGTACGTGGGGTGAAGCGGACGGGCAGTGACCGCAGGGAGCGGATGAACGGGCCCGGGCGCCAGGCGAGTTGGTCGCGCGGCATGACGGGCTCCAGGTCCGGCAGCCACTGGGTGATGCGCTCGATGGCCTCGGTGGCGATGAGCAGCGCCTGCTGTTTGACGGGGCACTTGTGCGCGCCGGCGCCCCAGGACAGGTGCGAGGCGTCGTGCGGATGGTGGGGTACTCCGGCGTCGTCCTGTTCGGAGAAGTAGCCGAGCGCTCCGTAGCTGACGATGACCGGCACCGCCCTGCGCACCCAGACGCCGTGGAAGGTCAGCGACTCACGGGCGTAGAGGATGCCGTAGTTCGCCAACGGGGTCTCGTGGCGCAGCACTTCGACGACCGCGTCCATCACGGGGCGGGAGCCGCTGGTGAGGGTGGAGTAGTACGCGGGGTTCCCGAGGATCCGGGAGAGCGCGTTGGCGACGAGGTTCGCGGTGGGCTCGTGGCCGGCGGCCATCATGATGAAGACCTGCCAGACGACCTCGTCGTACGCGAGGTCCGCCGGGTGGTCGATCAGCCAACTGGTCAGGTCGTCCCCGCGTCTGAGGGTCTTGGCGGTGACGAGCTCGGTGACGTACAGGCCGTACTCCGCCTCACCGGCGGCGGCCTCCTCACCGCCCTCCATGAGCCGGCCGATGGAGTTGTGGAGCCGGACGCTCTCGCTGTCGGGCAGTCCGAAGAGGTTGTTGAAGATCAGCGTCATCAGCGGACGGGCGAAGTCGTCCACCAGGTCCGCGCTGCCCGCCGGGCCGAACCGCCCCACCAGCAGGTCCACGGCGCGGTGCACCCGCTCGCGCAGGTCGTGCGGCTCGACGAGGTCGAAGGCGTCGATGAGCGCGGTGCGGTAACGGGCGTGCGCCGCGCCGTCGTTGAAGAGCGGATTGGGGCGCCATTTCAGCATGCTGAGGATCGGTGAGTCCGGGGCGGCGGTGGACTCCCACTCCCGTGAGTCGTGCGACCAGGTGTCGGGGTCGTGCAGGATGTCGAGGGCGGCCCGGCGGTCGGTGACGATGTACGCGGGCTCGCCCGGGGCGAGTTCGCCCCAGCCGACGGGGCCCTGCGCCTTGAGGGCCTCGTAGCGGCTGTGCGGATCGGCCGCGAAGCCCTCGTCCCAGAGCCGGACCGGCGCCGAGAGTGAGAAGGCCTTCGCGGGTGGGGGGTAGGTGGTCACCAGGTCACCGTGTTTCCCTCGGTGGGCGCGGCGCCGCTCTCGACGGCGCCGGCGACGGCTTCGGCCGAGGTCACGGCCTCGGCGGGCCGGCTCGCCGCGTGAGCCGCTATCAGATGCTGTACCAGCGCCAGCAGTGCGTCGACGGAGGAGTTGGTGTCCCGGGCGTCGCAGACGATCATCGGCGTGCCGGGCTCCAGATCCAGCGAGCCGCGCAGCTGCTCCTCCGTGTAGGGGCGCGAGTCGGGAAAGGTGTTGAGCGCCACGGCGTACGGCAGGCCCGACTCCTCGACCAGCCCGAGCACGTCGAACGAGTCGTCGATACGCCGGGTGTCGATGAGGACGAGCGCGCCGAGCGCGCCGTGGGCGATGTCCGCCCACAGGGCGCGGAAGCGCTCCTGTCCGGGGGTGCCGAACAGATAGAGCACGATCCCGGCGCCCAGGCTGATCCGTCCGAAGTCGATCGCGACGGTCGTGGTGGTCTTGTCACGGACGCCCGCGAGGTTGTCCACCGACACGGACGCCTCGGTGAGGTGTTCCTCGGTGTGCAGCGGACGGATCTCGGACACCGAGTCGATCAGGGTGGTCTTGCCGACCCCGAAGGGGCCCGCCACCAGGATCTTGACCAACTCGCTCGTGGTGTCGGGCAGGTGGAGCCCGCCGGCGCTGGTGCTACTGCTTGAGGGCGCGGAGGCCATCGGCCACTCTCTTCAACAGGTCGGAGGCGGGCAGGGCGGCCGGGGGCACCGGCGGGCGTACGTTCACCAGAGCCTGTTCCGCCAGCTCTGCGGCGAGTACGCGTACGGCGGAGACCGGCAGCTCCAGCAGGGCGGCGGCTTCCACCAGGGTGAGCGTTCCGCCGTCGAGCACGTCGTACAGGGCGTGGCTCGCGGCGGGCAGTCCGTCGGGGGCGGGCCCGGTCCCGCCGGTCAGCAGCGATAGCCGCTCCAGCTCGGTACGGCGCGGCCGCGCCACCCCGCCGGTGGACAGATAGGCGGGAACGAGTGGACGGCCGCTCCTGCGGCCGGTCATGCCGGAGTGCCGCCCTCGCCCGCGCGGGGGGCGGCGGTCATCGTTTTCTCACCGAGTCTGGCGACCTGCGAGTGCACGCGGTGGGCGAGCAGGTCGAGCCGTACCTCGGGCCCCCCGTACGCGGCGACACAGGTGCCGTGCGAGGTGGGCGCGACCAGGATGTAACCGTGGTCGGACTCGATGACGATCTGTCGGATGTCCGCCTCGTCCTTGTCTGCGAAGGCGGCGGCGGCCGTACGGCACGCGCCCTGCACGGTGCTGGTGATCGCCGAGGTGCGTTCGGCGGTGGCCTGGCTGAGCGCCTCCGTGTAACCGGAGACCAGGCCGTCCCTCGTGAGGAGGACGGCTGCCCGCACATGCGGGATCTCCAGGATCGGATCGAGCACCCACGCCGTTTCGCCGGCGTCGCGGCTTTTCATCGCGGGTCGTTCCCTTCGGGGTCGGCGGTGGATCGTGCCGCTGCGGTGCCGGTCTGGAGCGCGCCGAGCGCCGCGGCGGAGTCTTCGGGGGTACGGGCGGATGGCTGGGCCTGCTGAGGAACGGGCCGGACGGACGGGGGTGCCGTGTCGGCGGCGGGGCGGGCGCGGCGGCGCCTGCGCTGGGGCAGGTCGTCGTCGATCGGGATGGTGGCGGCCGGGCCGGGGAGCTCGGTGTGGGCCGGGTGGGCCGCCGTGAGCGTCTCGGGGGTGATGGACGCGATGGACTTGGGGGAGTGACGGGTCCTCATGGTCCGCGAGGACGCGGCGGTCCTGACGGGCAGCTTCCCGTTCGCCTCCTGCCTGGGCGGCTCCGGCGCCCCGGCCGGACGGGTGGAGCGCGGCGCGGCGGCGGCCGGTGGTCTGAGGACCGGGTCGACATGGCTGAGCAGATGGTTGCTGACCAGCAGCACCGCTCGTACGCCGCCGTACGGCGACGGGGTCGAGAGGTCGACGGACAGGTCGAACTGCCGGGTGAGCTGGCCGATCGCGGCCAGTCCCATCCGGGGCGGGTCGCCGAGGTCGGAGAGCAGGATCGGTTCGCTGCTCGCCACCATCCGCTGCGCGTACGCGCGTTCGTCGGCCGACATGCCGACTCCGGCGTCGTCGATGGTGACGGCGACCCCGTGGTGGGCGCGTTCCAGGTTCACGGTGACGTCGGTGTCGCGTGAGGAGTGCCGCAGCGCGTTGTCGAGGAGTTCGGCGACGATGATCGCGACCGGCTCGACGGCGTGCGAGACGAGCCCGGTGCCCGGCTCCAGATGGTTGTTGACGCGGACGCGGCGGTATCCGACCAGGCGTGACTGACCGCCGGTCACCGCGTCCACCAGGTGCGACTCCTCACGGGCCAGCCCCACCCAGGCACCGCAGACCACCGCGGCGACCTGTGCGCGCCGCAGCGACTGCTCGTTCTCGTGGTCGAGCGCGAACAGGGTCTGTGCCAACTCGGGGTCGTCGTACTGCTGTTGCAGTCCCCTGAGCACGTCCTGGAGCCGGTAGAGCCCGGCCTGGATCTCGCGGGTGGTGCCGCGCATACCGGCCCGGGCCGCGGCGTCGACCCTCTTGCGCTCCTGTCTCATGGCGCCGAGCAGGCCGTCGAGCACCCCTTCCAGAGCAGCGCCTGGTCCGGTGCGGGCGAAGACGGGGTTCACCGGTCCGGGCACCTGGGCGTGCGGGTGCGCGGCACGGGTGGCCACCGCGGGGAGGCGCCTCTCGGTGAGATGGGCGATCTCCGCGGTCAGCTCGTGGGAGGCGCGTTCGGCCTTGGTCCGGGTGTTCTCCAACTGTTCCCGCAGGCCGCCGATCTCCGCACGGAGCCCGGACCGGTCACGACGGGAGCGAAGGAGCACCGCTGCCAGGACGAGAGCCAGCAGTGTCCCGGCGGCCAGGCCGGCCGCGGCCGGAACCGTTATCTCGATCATCGGACGGACCTCGGGAGGATCGGGGACTTCGGGCGGGTTCGGTTGGACCCGGGGGCGGACCCGCACAGTACACACCGTCATCGGGCGTGTGCGCACCGCGTTCTTGGGGAGATGCACTCGTAATTGCCCCTATCGGGGTGACCGCCGCCCGATGTGTCCGGTATGAGAACGGCCTTCGTACGCCGCCCGGAGTAGCGGGCGACTCCTGCGGCGGGATGTGGAGGCACCGGGTCGCTCCGTAGCGTCGAAGGCGGAACACGACGACAGGAGACGACAGGAATGGGGTGCCGTATGCGCGTCGAGATCCCACGGCCCGGAAGGCCGAGGAACCCGGGAAGACCGGGGGTACGCGTCGTCAGCGAGCGGAGTACCGCTCAGGGGATCGTCGATCTCACCGTCGATTCACCGGCGTTGGGCCGGACGGCGACGGTGCGGCTGACCACCCCTGACGGGTGGGAGGAGCGCCGGCCGGACGACCGCTGGCCGGTGCTCCTCCTGCTCGCGGGCGGCGACGGGGACCACGAGAGCTGGACCCGCGACCATCGGGTGCAGGACCTGCCCGAACTGCGCGACGTCCTGGTCGTGATGCCGCAGATGCCGCTGTTCGGCTTCTACACGAACTGGTGGAACGGGGGCGCGGGCGGGCCCCCGGCCGTGGAGAGGTTCCAGCTGGACGAGGTACTCCCGCTCCTGGAGCGCGCGTACGGCGCGGGCACCCGGCGCACGGTCGCGGGAGAGTCGCAGGGCGGGTTCGGCGCGGTCTCGTACGCGGCGCGGCGGCCGGGGATGTTCCGCGCGGCGGCCGGCTTCAGCGGTTACGTGCATCCGCTCCAGCACCCGCACGCGATCAAGGCCGGCATGGACCATCTGGGTCTGGACTGGAAGGCGATCTGGGGCGATCCGGTCGCCCAGCGCGCCAACTGGGAGGCGCACGACCCGTATTACCTGGCGGAGCGGCTGCGGGGCACGCCGGTCCGGCTGGCGAGCGGTGACGGGACGGCGGGGGTGCTCGATCCGCCGGACGTGGAGCCGGACGAGCACATCCCGGGCCTGGAGGACCCCGACGACCCGTTCGGCCCCGACGTGATCTCGCCGACCGAGGCGCTCATGGAGCGGGAGTCCAGGGCGCTGGCGGGGCGGCTGAGGGAGGCGGGGGTCCGGGTGACGACGCACTTCTACCCGGGCACGCACTCCCCGGCGTACTGGGAGCGCGAGTTGAAGGCGGCGCTGCCGATGCTGCTGAAGCCGCTGGCCGGTTGAGCGAGCAGAGGCACGGCGGGAAGCACGGCGGGGGGAGAGGAGCGGGCCGACTGCCCCGCGCGGAAGGGGAGTTCCGCGCGGGGCAGCGGCCGTACCGGGGAGGGCGCGCGGTCACTCGTGGGAGGAGCGCGCGGTCGCTCGTGGGAGGGGTGCGCGCCGGCTCAGCCGATCGTCACGCGGAAGATCTTGTCCGCGCCGGCCGGCTCACCGCCGTTGCCGTCCGCGTTGGTCGTGGAGAGCCAGAGCGCGTCGGCGCCGGGCACCTTGGTGACACCGCGCAGCCGCCCGTACGTGCCGACGTAGTGCGCCCGGGGTGTGCCGACGTTCTCGTTGCCGGCGTTGATCGGGATCTGCCAGAGCCTCTCGCCGCGCAGCGATGCCATGTAGACGGCGCTGTCGACGATGGCGATACCGCTGGGCGAGGCCTCGGCGGTGGTCCAGGTGGCCTTGGGGTTGGTCATCCCGGCCTGGGAGCAGTTGCCTTCGCAGACGGGCCAGCCGTAGTTGTTGCCGGCCTTGACGAGGTTGAGCTCGTCCCTGGCGTTCTCGCCGAGTTCCGCCTCCCAGAGACGGCCCTGCGGGTCGAAGGCGATGCCCTGCGGGTTTCGGTGGCCGAGGCTGAAGACGTGGTTGCCGAACGGGTTGCCGGGCGCCGGGCGGCCGTCCTTGGTCATCCGAAGGATCTTGCCGTTGAGCGAGTTCCTGTCCTGGGCGAGAGCGGTGTTCTGCGCGTCGCCGGTGGTGGCGTAGAGATAGCCGTCGGGGCCGAAGGCGAGCCGGCCGCCGTTGTGGTACCTGTTCTTCGTGATGCCCTTCAACAGGGCCGTGTAGCCGGTGAGTGAGGTGCCGTCGTAGGTCATCCGGGCGATCCGGTTGCCCTCGGACGAGGTGTGCATGAAGTACACGAAGTGATTGCTCTGCCACTGCGGGTCGACGGCGACGCCCATCAGCCCGCCCTCGCCGCCGGTGGTCTGTGATTCGGGGACGGTGCCGATCTGGGTCCGCCGCCCGTCCGGTGTCACCTTGAAGACCTTGAAGGTGTCGCGCTCGGTGACCAGCGCCGAGGAGTTGTCGGGCATCCAGTGGATGCCCCAGGGGATCGAGTAGCCGGTGGAGATGGTGGTGATGCCGGTCGGCTCACCGGCGGCGCGGGCGCGGGGCTCGTTCGCGCTCGCCGTCTGGACGAGTCCGGCGACGAGCGCCGCCGCGGCGACCGTGGCCGCCGCCGTCCTGGCGAGGGTCTTCGTCGGGTTGCTTCCCTGCATGGATTCCTCCGGATGGGGTGGGGGGTCGGGAGGTGCGCGTGGTGCGGCCATGAAGGGCCGCTGGAAAGGAAGTTCTAAGGGTGAGCGGGCGCCGCTCCGTGGTCTTTCGGGTGATCCCGGTAGATGTACGGGGGCGCCGGCGGTGCCGCGCCGGCCCGCAGGGGTCCGGGCCCTCTCGGGGTGTCCACCAGGTCACGTACGAGCGCGTGGTCGGGCGACAGACGGCAGGCCGGGTCGGTCCGCGCGGCGTCGCCGGTGAGCGCGTGGGCCTGGCAGCGGCAGCCGCCGAAGTCCTTCTTACGGAGCTCGCAGCCGCGGCAGGTGTCGCTCATCCACTCCTCGCCCCGGTAGAGGTTGAAGGCCCTCGACTCCCGCCAGATCCACTCCAAGGAGTGGTCCTTGACGTTGGGCGCGTCCAGTCCCGGCAGCGCGGCGGCGGCCGGGCAGGGGTAGACGGTGCCGTCGGGAGCGACCGTGAGCGAGAGGGCTCCCCAGCCGCCCATGCAGGGTTTGGCGGTCCCGTCCACGTAGTCCGGCACCACCCACACCAGCTCCAGCCGCCCGGCCAGCCGTGTCCGCCAGCGCTCGACGGACTCCAGGGCCCGGGCGATCCGGGCGCGGTCGGGCAGGAGCGCGTCGCGATTGCGCAGTGCCCAGCCGTAGAACTGGGTGTTGGCGAGTTCGAGGCGCTCCGCGCCCCAGTCGAGGGCGAGGGTGACGAGGTCGTCCAGCGCGTCGAGGTTGGCGCGGTGCAGGACGACGTTGAGGCCGAGGGGCAGGTCCGCCGCGCGGACGAGCCGGGCGGCGCGCTCCTTGGCGGCGAACGAGCGTGCCCCGGCTATGAGTTCGGACGCGGCGGGGTCCGCGTGCTGCACCGAGAGCTGGACGCTGCGCAGTCCGGCGTCGACCAGGGCGGCGAGCCGCTGTTCGTGCAGTCCGACGCCGCTGGTGACGAGCTGGGTGTGGATCCCGGCGCCGTCCGCGGCGGCGACGATCTCGGTCAGGTCGCGGCGCAGGAGCGGTTCGCCGCCCGAGAGATGGCTCTGTACGACTCCGAGGCCGGCAGCCTGGCGGAACACATCCGTCCACTGATCGGTCGTCAGTTCGCTTGCCCTGGAGACCAGTTCGACGGGGTTGGAGCAGTACGAGCAGTGCAGGGGGCAGCCGTGGCTCAGCTCGGCGAGCAGCGCCCACGGCGGGGCGGGGAGGGCGGGTGGCCCGGCCGGGGCCGCCTGACCGCTCGGTCCGGGCGCGTGACTGGTCGGTCCCGTCACCTGAGCCATCCTTCCGCGCGTAACCGGCCCAGAAAGACCGGGACCTCCTCGGCGACAGGCGCGCCGGGATACTCCCCGGCCAGCGTGGCGACGATCGTGCCGACGTCGTTCGCGCCGTCGCAGAGGCGCAGGACGGATCCGGCGTTGCCCTGGAGCACGACGACGCGCTCCGGCAGGACGAGCAGGTCCGTGTCGCGCACCCGGTCGTGCCGGAACACCACCGAGCGGGAGAGCACCGGCTTCCAGCCGGATTCGATGTCCGGCGGCGGTCCAGTCATGGCTGTCGCTCCCCCGTACCGTGGTCGACCGCGTCGAGCAGGGACCAGAGCACGTCGCACTTGAACCGGAGCGCGGCCACCGCCGCCTCCTGCTCCCGCCGGGTCACGGCCCACGCCAGGACCAGGGCGAGGGCTTCCTCGCTGTCCCGCCGGCCCTGTCCGACGCGGTCGCGGAAGTAGGTGAGGCCGTCGGCCTCGATCCAGCGGTAGTGGCGCTCGAACGCGGCGATACGGGTGCGCATGATGCCGGGCGCCGCGAGTTCGGTGAGGGAGGCGGCGACGGCTTCGAGGGGTGAGCCCAGTCGGCAGAAGTTGACGTAGCCGTCGACCGCGAGCCGTACGCCCGGCAGGACTTCGGCGCCCGAGCGGAGCCGTGCCCGGTCGATCCCGGCGGCCTCGCCGAGGCGGAGCCAGCGCTCGATGCCGCCCTGGCCCTCGGCCGGGCCGTCGTGGTCCTGGATTCTGCGGAGCCAGGAGCGGCGCAGGGAGGAGTCGTCGAACTTGGCCAGGATCAGGGCGTCCTTGACGGGGATGTGCCGCTGGTAGTGGAAGCGGTTGATGATCCAGCGGCGCAACTCGGCCGGTTCCAGGGTGCCTTCGTGCATCCGCAGGTTGAACGGGTGGCGGTCGTGGTAGCGCTCGGCCGGTACGGCGCGCAGCCGGTCCGTGAACTCCTCGGGGCTCCAGGGCCCGTCCGTGCGCGTCGCGGTCGGGGCGGCTGTGCTCACAGCTCGATCACCATTCCGTCGGCGGCGACCGCCAGGCCCCACTCCCCCAGCAGTTCGTGCTGCGGGGCGTCCGGGTCGCCGAGCGGGTTCGTGTTGTTGAGGTGGGTGTAGAGACAGCGGGCGCGCAGACCGGAGAGCCGGCGCGCCGTGCCGCCGGGTCCGGCGATCGGCAGATGTCCCATGCCGGTGGCCGTCCTGGACGAGATGCCGGTCCGTACGGGCTCCTCGTCGTCCCAGAAGGTGCCGTCGACGATCACGCAGTCGGCGGCCTCGACGGCGTCCTGGAAGGTGTCGGTCCAGCGGGCGAGGGCGGGCGCGTAGACGAGACTGCGGCCGGTGGCGGTCTCGCGCAGCCGCAGGGCGACGACCCAGGTGTGGTCGTCGTCCGTTCCGCCGGCGGTGCCGGGGGCCGCGACGGCGTAACGGGGCCGTTTGGGCGAGACGGGCACGGCGTCGATCTCGACGCCGCCGCTCTTGGTGAGCGGCACCGGCTCGCCGCCCAACTCCCGCCATTCGACGCGGGTGTACGGGGTGAGGATGTCGTCCAGTCTCATGAGCCCGGTCAGGGCGCGGCGGACGGGCCGGGTGGCGAGGACGTCGAAACCGTCGGCCTCGCGCAGCCGGGCGATGCCGAGGGTGTGGTCCAGTTCGGCGTCGGTGAGGATCACTCCGGCCACGGGGGTGTCGCGCGGTCCGGGCCCCGGGTGCAGTGCGGGGCTGTCCTCGATCTGGTCACCGATGTCGGGGGTCGCGTTGACGAGATACCAGCGGTCCTCGTCGGCGCGCAGGGCGAGTGAGGCGTGACGGCGGCGCCGGTGCGGGTGGGCGCGTGCCCCGGCGCAGCCGGGACACGCGCAGTTCCACTGGGGCAGCCCGCCGCCCGCCGCGGTGCCGAGCACCTGCAGCAGCATGGCGGTGGGGTCTACCGGTCGGTCAGGGCGTAGGCGGTGACCTCGAGCGCGGTCTCGACGACCACGAATTCCGGGGTCTGCCAGTTGATCGTGGAGTCCGTCGGCTCCGGGGCCTTTTCCTGTGAGTCGTTCATGAGCCGTGCCTGCCTTCCTGAGATGTGGGGGTCAGGAGTGATTCAGGTTTGACTTCTCGGTGACACACGGTGCCGACCGCCGAACGCTCATTCACATCGATGTCCGGCGTTCAGCCCTGTGCCACAGCGTTGCCTCTCGCACGGGGCCCGGTCAATGGGGCGGACCGCATCCCATCCGATCACATCCGGACTCGGACCGGTGGGGTCCGGGAAGCCGACCACCCGTGTGGGTGGCGTTTCCGATCGGTCCTGGCCGACACGCCGTCAGGGTGCGGCGGTTCCGGCGGCGCCGACCCCGATGACCAGCTCCGGACGGTCCCACATCACGGCGGGCGGATTGGCGGGAACCGTTCCGACGCGTTCGGCGCCCACGCTCCGGTAGAAGCCCTCGGCGGGCGGGTGCGACACCACGCGTACGGAGGTGAGACCGGCGGCGCGCGCCTCCCCCTTCATGTGGTCGACCAGCCGCCGCCCGACACCGAGGCCCTGCGCGGCGTCCGCGACGAACATCAGGTCCAGCTCGGGCGGGACGAGCAGCAGGGCGTAGAAGCCGAGCAGCCGGCCGTCGGGAGCCTCGGCGAGGAAGACCCGATGGGTCTCGATGTAGTCGGGTCCCACGCGGTAGCCGGCGATCATGGGCGCGTAGGGGCCCTCGTAGGCGCGGGACGCCCGGACGAGCCGGGTCACCCGTCCGGCGTCGCGCGCGGTCGCCCGCCGGAGCGTGACGGCCGGGTGGGAGCGGGCTCCCCGCCGGCCCGCCGCGCGGCCGGAGTCGGTAATACGCGAGGTCATGGCGGGAGTATTACGCACCGGGTGGGACGCACCGGACGGCGGGGCTCCGTCGCGCTGCCGGTGACCGGCGCCCCTTGTACGGTCGGGAGGAGTCCCAGGACCCGGTCGGACGAGAGGAAGCGGCCATGCTCGGCAGCAGCAAGGCGTACAGCGGTTTCGCCGTGGACGACATCCCGCGGGCCCGGGTCTTCTACGAGGAGACGCTGGGGCTGAAGGTCACCGAGGCGAACGGGATGCTTCAGCTGCGTCTCGGGAGCGGGGCGGAGGTGCTCGTCTATCCGAAGCCGAACCATGTCCCCGCCACGTTCACGATCCTGAACTTCCCCGTGGAGGACATCGAGCGGGCCGTGGACGAACTGGTCCGGCGCGGCGTGAGCTTCGAGCGCTACCCGGACATGGAGACCGACGAGCGGGGCATCTTCCGGCTCGGCGGCCCGTACATCGCGTGGTTCACCGACCCGGCGGGCAACACGCTCTCCGTGCTCCAGGACCGGCCGGCCTGATCCGGCGGACGGGGCCGCCCGACCGTTCGGCCTCCCGCACGTCGGTGCGACCGCTTGTCCGCGCGACGGCTCGGCCTCGCGCTTGACCTGAACCGCGGTTCAACTTCTACGTTCGTGGTCACCGGCAGCGGCCGAACGAGGAGGCAGTTCCCATGACCACGACCACCGTTCCCGAGCACTACCGCCACTCCGTGATCGCCCATGTCATGGTCGACGGGGCCCATGCCGCGATCGACTTCTACGGCAGGGCGTTCGGCGCCGAAGAGCTGTTCCGCGTCGACGGTCCGCGAGGCCGGATCGTCCATGCCGAGATGGGCGTCGAGGGGTCGGTCTTCATGCTGGGCGACGCGGAGGGGCCCGTGTTCGGGGCGCCGGGCGCCCTCGGCGGCACCACCGTGGGGCTGCATGTCTTCGTCGAGGATGTCGACGCGCTGGCGCGGCGGGCCGTCGCGGCGGGTGCGGAACTGCTCCAGCCACCGGCCGACCAGTTCCACGGCGACCGCACCGCGATCCTGCGGGACCCGTACGGACATGTGTGGGTCTTCCTCACGCATCTGGAGGACCTGACCCCGGAGGAGATCACCCGCCGCGCGGGTGGACACGGCACCGGACGGTGACCGGCGGGGCGCCCGCGCGCCCCGCCGTCAGCCCCGTCCCACCATCAGCCCCGCCCGGCCATCACCTGTGTCCCGCCGTCAGCTCCGGGTGTCGCGGTGGCGGGCCCAGGCCGGCAGGACGAACCAGCAGAGCACGAACCACAGCACGAGTCCCGCCACGATCCACAGGGCCACGGCGTTGTGCAGGGCCACGCGCAGGATCAGCAGCAGCGCCGACGCCATGGTGCCCAGCAGGAAGATCAGTCCCATGACGGTGAGCCGGGACGCCCATTCGACCGCCTCGGGCTTCAACTGCCGCCCCGCGACCATCCGGTGGAAGGACACCGGGGCGATGAGGGCGCCCGTGGCGACGGCGCCGAGAACCACCGTCACGACATAGATGTTGGTGTCGGTGTCCGACAGTTCGGTGAAGCGCGACTGGAAGACGACGGTGAGCAGGAACCCGAAGAGGATCTGCACACCGGTCTGGGCCACACGTAGTTCCTGGAGCAGTTCCGCCCAGCGCCGGTCGGCGCGTTCCTCCGGCGATTCGTCCCGACCGACGTTCGAGCCGCCGCCTTCTCCGCTCAGGTCATTCGTCATGCTCTCCAGGTGTCCCCGCGCGCGGCGTCCATGCGCGCGCCCCCGCGCGTGCCCCGGCGTGTCGTCGGCGACGGACGGACCGGCGGTGCGCACCCCTCACAGCCTCGGGATTTACATAGGTTAGCCTTACCTTCGTTGACCATGTGGTCAAAGTGGTCGTCGACATGGTCAAGGAGCGGCACGTGGTGGAGGATGACGCGTCCGGGCGTGGTGTCCCGCGTGCCGCCCTCCGGGGACAGCGCCGCGCTGTCGTGCTCAGCTCCGTGCTGGGCGCGGCCCGTCAGATCGGCGAGGCGCTCGTTCCCGTCCTCATCGGTGTGGTCGTCGACCGCGCCGTCGTACGCCCCGACGGTGGCGCGCTCACCCGCCGGCTCCTCATCCTCGCCGCCGTCCATCCGATGCTCACGCTCGGTTTCCGGACCGGGGCCCGGATCGCCGAAGGCGCCGCCGAACGTGCGGGGCATCCGCTGCGCCTGGACGTCGTACGGCGCGCTCTCGCCCCGCACGGCGGCACGGAGGCGGGCCGCCCGCCCGGCGCGCTGGTGGGCGGCCGGCTCGTGCTGTCCGGCTCCGGCGGTCTCGGCGAGCTGGTGTCGGCCGTGGGGCTCGCGCTGTTCCTGCCGGGGCCGCTCGGGGTGCTCGCCCGGGTCGGCGCCGAGCCGGCGCGCGGCCGGGCGTCGGCGGCGCGGATCGCCGATGTGCTCGCCGGGCCGGGGGAGTTCACCGCCGGGGACCTGCCGCCGGTCTCCCCGCCCGATCCGCCGCGCGGCGAACTGCGGCTTCGCGGACTCACCCACGGCGGTCTCCGCGGGCTCGACCTCCTCGTACGGCCCGGCGAACTTCCGGGTGTCGTCGTCACCGACACCGCCGACGCCGCCTCCCTGACATCAACCACCGCCCCGTACCCCCCACTTCCTCCTGTCCGCTCCGTCCGAATCCCCGAGGTCCACACATGTCCCAGAACCGACTCACCGCCACGGCTCTCGCGGCCGTACTCCTCCTCGGCGCCGCCGCCTGCGGCTCCGGCGACGACACGGGCGACAGCGGCGGCGACGCCGCGAAGGTGACCATCGGGCACAAGTTCGGCAGCACCGAGGTCCCCGTGGACCCGGAGCGCGTCGTGACCGTCGGTCTCACCGACCAGGACGCCCTCCTCGCCCTCGGCAAGGTCCCTGTCGGCACCACCGAATGGCTCGGCGGCTACGAGGGCGCCATCGGCCCCTGGGCGGCCGACAGGCTCGGCGGCAAGGCGGTGCCCACCGTACTGAAGGACACCGGCACCGGCCCCCAGCCGGAGAAGATCGCCGCGCTGCGGCCCGACGTGATCCTCGCCCTGTACTCGGGTCTCACGAAGGAGCAGTACACCACCCTGTCGAAGATCGCCCCGGTGGTGGCCCAGCCCAAGGAGTACCGGGACTTCGGCATACCGTGGCAGAAGCAGACGGAGACCGTCGGCACCCTGCTGGGGAAGGCCGACGAGGCGAAGAAGATCGTCGCGGACACGGAGAGGACCATCGCGGACGCGGCGGCCGCGCACCCCGAGTTCAAGGGAGCGACAGCGGCGGCGGCCACGGCGTACGAGGGGATGTTCGTCTACGGCAGCCAGGACACCCGTCCCCGGCTCCTCACCTCGCTCGGCTTCGACCTCCCCGAGGGGCTCGACAAGGCCATCGGGGACCGGTTCGGCGCCAACATCAGCAAGGAGCGCACCGATCTGCTGGACACCGACGCCCTGGTGTGGCTGATGGCGGACCCGGCCAAGGACGGCCCGAAGCTGCGCGAGGAGCCGCTGTACGCGAAGCTCGACGTGGTCAAGGAGGGCCGCGAGGTGTACGTCGACGAGTCCACCGACTTCGGCAGCGCCATCTCGTTCGTGTCCGCCCTGAGCCTGCCGTACACCGTCGAGCGGCTGGTGCCGATGCTGGCCGCGGCCGTGGACGGCGAGACCGCCACCAAGGTCGCCTCGCCGGCGTCCTGACGATGGCCGGGACCGAGACCCCGCGCGCGACCGGGGCGCCGCGCACGACCGTGACCGGCCGTGTCACGGTGGCCGACGCCGCCGGCCGTCGCGGCCGGTGGCGCCCCGCGCTGCTCGTCACGCTCGTCGCCGCCCTGTTCCTGACGCTGTGTCTGCTCTCGCTCGGCCTCGGCGCCCTGCGGATCCCGCCCGGTCAAGTGCTGGACGTCCTGACCGGGCAGCCGGTCGGCGCGCGCGTCGAGGACGTGATCATGTCCGTACGTGTCCCCCGTACCGGTCTCGCGGTGGCGGCGGGCGCGGCGCTCGGCCTGTCCGGCGCGGTGATGCAGGCGCTGACGCACAACCCGCTCGCCGATCCCGGCATTCTCGGGGTGAGCGCGGGCGCCGCGTTCGCCATCGTGGTCGCCGCCGGGCCGCTGGGGCTGAGCGGGGTGAACGGCCACGTCTGGTTCGCCTTCGCCGGGGCCATGGCGGCGAGCGTGCTCGTCCACCAGCTCGGGCGGCTCGGCCGGTCGGGGCCGACACCGGTGAAGCTGGCCCTCGCCGGTATCACCATCACGTCCGTGCTGACGTCGCTGACCAGTGCGGTCGTGCTGACCGATCCGGACGCGCTGGACCGTTACCGCTTCTGGTCGGCGGGCTCGCTCGCCGGTACGGACGCGGCCACGGTCGTACGAATCCTGCCGTTCCTGGCCGTCGGCGCCGTGCTCGCGCTGTTCATCGCCCCGGCGCTGAACAGCCTCGCCCTCGGTGACGACGTCGCGGTCTCGCTCGGGCGCCGGCTGGGACCGCTGCGGCTCCAGGGCGTCGTCGCCGTGACGTTGCTGACCGGCGGGGCCGTCGCCGTGATCGGGCCGGTGGTCTTCATCGGTCTCGTCGTGCCGCATACCGCCCGGGCGCTGGCCCAGTGGGCGGGCGTCGGGCCCGACCACCGGTGGCTGCTGCCGCTCTCCGCCGTGCTCGCCGCGTCCCTGCTGCTCGCCGCCGACATCCTGGGCCGGCTGCTGGCGAGCCCCGCCGAGGTGCAGGCGGGCGTGATCGTGGCGTTCATCGGCGGTCCGTTCTTCGTCGCCCTGGTCCGGCGGCGCCGGCTCGCGGAGGTATGAGCCATGACCGTCCACCCGCCCGTGTCCAAAGGGCTGTTGAGGGAGAGCGGCCGGTCCTTCCGGCTGTCCCGGCCGCCTGTCTCGGGCGTCGTACGCCCGCGGCTCGTCGCCGTCACCTCCGTGCTCGCCCTCGCCGTGTTCGTGGCGCTGTGCTGGGACGTCTCGGTCGGCGACTACGGCATCCCGCTGACGGACGTCGCCGGCGCGCTGACCGGTTCGGGCGACGCGGGGACCGTGCTCGTCGTCCGGGAACTGCGGCTGCCCCGCGCCATGGTGGGCCTGCTCGCGGGCGTCGCCTTCGGGGTGTCGGGCGCGCTGTTCCAGACCATGACCCGCAATCCGCTGGCCAGTCCCGACATGATCGGTCTGACGCAGGGCGCCGGCACCGCCGTGGTGGCGGGCATCGTGCTCGGCTGGGACTTCGGCCTCGGCCCCCAGGCGCTCGGTCTGCTCGGCGCGCTGGTCAGCGCGCTGCTGGTGTACGCGCTGGCGTGGCGGCGCGGTACGACCGGCTACCGGATCATCCTCGTCGGGATCGGTGTGTCCTGGATGTGTCTGAGCGCGACGGACTATCTGCTCGCCCGGGGCGGCCGGTTCGAGGCGCAGTCGGCGCTGGGCTGGCTCGTCGGGAACCTCAACGGGCGCGACTGGCAGCAGGGCGCCCCGCTCGCGATCGCCCTGGCGGTGCTGCTGCCGGCCGCGCTGCTGACGGGGCGGCTGATGCGGACGCTCCAGCTCGGCGACGACGTGGCGAGGGGGCTGGGCACCCGCGTCCAGACGGTACGGCTGGGCGTCCTGCTGGTGGGGGTCGGTCTGGTCGCGTTCGCGACCGCCGCCGCCGGTCCCGTCGCCTTCGTGGCGCTTGCCGCGCCGCAGATCGCCCAGCGGCTCACCCGTACCGCCTGGCCGCCACCCCTGGCGGCCGGACTGACCGGCGCGCTCGTCGTCCTCGTGTCCGACGTCCTGGCACGCGAACTGATCCCCGACACCGAACTGCCCGTCGGGATCGTCACCGGGGTGCTCGGCGCACCCGTGCTCCTGTGGCTGCTCGTCCGCGTCAACCGCGCGGGCTCTGGAGGCTGAAGCGATGTCCACCACCGTCCCCGAACCCGCCCGTGCCCCGGCCGCCGCGACCGGCGTCGCCGACACCGGTGTTCCCGACCTGCGCGCGGAGGGGCTGCACCTCGCGTACGACGACCGGCCGGTCGTCACCGATCTGGACCTGGCGGTGCCACCGGGCCGGATCACGGCCATCGTGGGCGCCAACGCCTGTGGCAAGTCGACCCTGTTGCGCGCGCTGGCCCGGCTGCTGACGCCTCGTCAGGGCGCCGTCCGGCTGGACGGCCGCGAGCTGCACTCCATCCCCACCCGGGAGCTGGCGCAGCGGCTCGGCATCCTCCCGCAGGCGCCGGTGGCGCCCGAGGGGCTGACGGTCGTCGACCTGGTGACCCGGGGCCGTTCACCGCACCAGACGTGGTGGCGGCAGTGGACGAAGGCCGACGAGCAGGCCGTCCACGACGCCCTGGAGGCGACGGCGACCACCGGTCTCGCCGACCGCTCGGTGGACGAACTGTCCGGCGGGCAGCGGCAGCGCGCCTGGATCGCCATGGCGGTGGCGCAGGGCACCGGGGTGATGCTGCTGGACGAGCCGACGACGTATCTCGATCTGGCCCACCAGATCGATGTGCTCGATCTGATCGTCGACCTCAACCGCCGCGAGGGGCGGACCGTGGTGATGGTGCTGCACGACCTCAACCAGGCCTGCCGGTACGCCGATCACGTCATCGCGATGAAGGCGGGCCGGATCGTGGCCCAGGGCTCGCCGGCCGCGGTGATGACGGCGGAGACGGTCGAGGACGTCTTCGGGCTTCGCTGCCGGATCGCCACCGACCCTGTCAGCGGGACCCCGATGGTGATCCCGGTCGGCAGGCATCACGGCTCCGATTCGGCTTCCACGGACGGTTTCTGACGGACCTGCACATGGCGGCGCGCCTCGCAAGTACTGTGCGGTGGCCGGATGCGGACGGACATGATGAGGCCGACTCGGGGCCGTACGACTGTTTTCGGCCATCGAGCAGATGCCCGGATTTCGCTCGTACGCCTCATAACACCGCACCGATCACAGCGGCGATGCCCGACCCACCCCCGCCGACACCGTCCCGCACCCGGCAGGACAGCCGCACGTACCGGGTCCCGAACCGCCGCGCAAACCCTGTGTGTTCGTGACATGACCCGGCGCACCACCCGGTATACAGGCTCAAACCCGTTGCCCCGCAGGCGTTCCCGGCCTGAAACCCACCCCGCGTATTCGCGCACCGGCGCTTTGCAGCAAAGTGCCTGACCGATACACGGGGAACGCGATCCCGGCCCGGCTCAAGGGGCCGGGCGCCCGGTCGGACAGTGCGGACGGCCGGGGTCCGGAACTCGGCCTTGTGTACGGGGCCGACCCCGTCAACGATTCCATTCGTGCGGATCGAACAGGTCCACAGCCGGTGACGACCGGCGCCGGACCGGCGCACACACAACGGCCCACACCCCACGGGGCCGTGCTTTCCCCCCACCGATGGAGGATTTCGTGACCTTCAAGCGTTTCTCCCCCCTGACCGGCGTGTCCAGACGCGCTCGCCTTCTCGCCGTGACGTCCGGTCTGGTGACCGCCGTCGCGCTCGCGGCACCGTCCGCGGTCGCCGCCCCGGCCCCCGAGGCCAAGGTGACCGCCGCCGAGCTCGCCGACGCCAGCTCGGCCGTCCTCGCCGCTGACGTCGCCGGCACCGCCTGGTACACCGACCAAGCCACCGGCAAGATCGTCGTGACCGCCGACACCAGCGTCTCGGCCGCCGAGCTGGCCGAGGTCAAGTCGGCTCTCGCCGACTCCGACGCGGGCCTGACGATCAAGCGCACCCCCGGCACCTTCAGCAAGCTGATCGCCGGCGGCGAGGCCATCACCACAGGTGGCGCCCGCTGCTCGCTCGGCTTCAACGTGACCAACGGCAGCGCCAACTACGCGATCACCGCCGGTCACTGCACCAACATCGGCTCCAGCTGGTCGATCGGCACGACCGTCGGTTCCAGCTTCCCCGGTAACGACTACGGGATCATCCAGCACTCCAACCCGGGTGCCGCCGACGGCAGGGTCTACCTGTACAACGGCGGCTACCAGGAGATCACCTCGGCCGGCGACCCCTCCGTCGGCCAGGCGGTCAGCCGCAGCGGCAGCACGACCGGTCTGCACGGCGGCTCGGTCACGGGCCTCAACGCGACCGTGAACTACGGCGCCGACGGCATCGTCACCGGCATGATCCAGACCAACGTCTGCGCCGAGCCCGGCGACAGCGGCGGCCCGCTCTTCGCCGGAACCACGGCGCTGGGCATCACCTCCGGCGGCAGCGGCAACTGCTCCTCCGGCGGCACCACGTTCTTCCAGCCGGTCACCGAGGCGCTCGGCGCCTACGGCGTGTCGATCATCTGAGGCATCCGAGGCATCCGGGAGCTTCGAGGGTGACGATCCTCTGACGCTCCGAAGGACGCAGGGACCCTGGTCCCCGGCGGGCCGCGCCCCTGGCGCGGCCCGCCGTCGTACGTCCGGCGCCGAGCCCCTAGGGTCCGGTCTCCCGGCCCCGCCCGGACAGGCCCGCCTCGTACGCGGCGATCGCCGCCTCCACCCGGTTGCGGACCCCCAACTTGGCCAGGATCGCGCTGACATGGGCCTTGACCGTGCCCTCCACCAGGAACAGCCGACGGCCGATCTCGGCGTTGGACAGCCCGCAGCCGACCAGCGCCAGGACCTCGCGCTCCCGCTCCGTCAGCCGCTCCGTGAGCGGTCCGACCGCCGGCGCGCCCGGGCCGCCCGACCGCAGCCCCGCCACCACGCGGGCCGCCACCCTCGGTGAGAGGTACGCGCCGCCCGAGGCGACCGCGTGCACACCCGCCAGCAGTTCCCTCGGGTCGTCCGCCTTCAGCAGGAACCCGTCGGCGCCGCCGCGCAAGGCGCGGGCGATGAAGGCGTCCTCGCCGAAGGTCGTCAGCATGACCACCGCCGTACCGGGCAGCTCACGGTGGATCAGCTCCGCCGCGTCGATCCCGTCGAGCCTCGGCATCTGGATGTCCAGCAGGGCCACGTCGGGCAGATGACGGCGTACGGCCTCGACGGCCTCCTGCCCGTCCCTCGCCTCCGCGACGACCTCGATCCCCGGATCCCGCGCCAGAATCGCCCGCACCCCGGCACGGACCAGCGCCTCGTCGTCTGCCACCAGCACCCTGACCACGGCCGGAGTGTACCGAGCGGGCTCACACGGGAGTCCCCGACGAAAGTAAGGGGCGTGTCCGCGAAGAGCCGCCGGACAGGACCAGAAGCGCCCTCGGTGACACGGTCACTCCGACCCGGGGAGCACGTCCTTCGCCACCAGGCGCGCGTCCGTGTAGCAGAGGCGGTAGACGTCCGCCTGGTTGAGCAGGCCGCCGTTCGACCGGTAGAACTCGCAGACGCTCCCGGCCGGCCGGGAGCGGGACTTCGCGGCGTCCGAGACGTAGGGGAACTGCCGTGCCGGGAGAACATGCGCGAACTCGGCGCGCCTGCTGCCCAGTCGCAGTTCGGCGAAGTCGGCGGGCCGCAGCACACTGGTCGCCAGCTGGAAGGTGGCGTATCCGGCGGACACCAGGGAGATCAGCCCGAACCCGACGGGCAGCACGAACGCGGCGGCGAACCGCACCCTTGTCCTGCGCCGGGCGGCGGTGAGCTGTCGTACGGACTCCGACCCCGCGTCCGACGCGGATTCCGCGCCCGGCTCCGGCGCGGCCTCCCCGTCGGCGCCCGGCTGCCGGTCCGGTCCCACCTGGTCCGGCACCGTCGCGACGACCTCAAACCCCTCCCCGTACGGCCCCGCCCTCAGCGATCCCCCGACGACCCGCACCCGCTCGCGCAGCCCGGCCAGCCCCCGCCCTCCCGACTCCGGCCCCGATGTCAACTCCCCCGCCGTCGGCGCCGAGTTGGTCACCCGTACCTCGGTGCGCCCGTCCGTGTGCGTGATCCGCGCCAGGACCGGGGCCCCCGGCGCGTGCTTCGCCGCGTTGGTCAGGGACTCCTGCACCACCCGGTACACGGCCCGTTCGACGAGCGGTGAGGGGCCGGGCGGCGCGGGGCTGCCCTCGCGGCGCAGCTCGACCCGGACACCGGAGTCCCGCGCCCGGTCCACCAACTCCTCGACCGACTCGGCAGTCGGCCCGCCGTCCCGGTCGCCCTCGTCGTCGCGCAACACGCCCACCGTGTCCCGCAGAAGACCGACGGCGTCCGCCACGGCCGCCCGCAGTTCGCCGAGGTCCTCGCGGTCCCGGCCGGTCAGCGTGGGTGAGAGTTCCAGGGCGCCCGCGCGGAGCGCGATGAGGCTGAGCTCGTGGCCGAGGGAGTCGTGCATGTCGGCGGCGATGCGGTTCCGTTCCCGCAGCCGCGCCTGTTCGGCGACGAGCCGCTGCTGCCGCTCCAGGAGTCGCGCCCGCTGCCAGCCGCCGTGCACGAGGGAGAGCTGGGCCTGCCAGTAGCGGCCGAAGAGCCAGGGCAGCAGGAGCGCGAGCGGCAGGACCGTCAGCGTCCAGTACCACCACACCGCCCCCACGCCGAGGACGGCGCAGAGCGCCAGGTCGAAGGCCAGGCAGCCGCCGAACGCCGTCAGCGCGGCGCGCGCGGTCGTCGGTCCCGCGCCCAGCAGTCCCGCGAGGACGGCCAGCGCCAGGACATACGCGTTGGCGGGGGTGAGCGGGTGGGCGAGGCCCAGGGCGCAGAGCGCGTCGACGGCGAACAGGGTGGCCAGGGGCCGGCGGCGGCGAGCGGGTATCGCGACGGCGAGAACGAGCAGCGGAAGCGCCAACTCCAGCGCGACGGACGGGTCGGGGTGGCCGAGGAACCAGACGATCGCGAACGCGGCCAGGACACCCCACAGCGCGGTGTCGCGTACGGCCTGACCCCTCGCGGTCGCCTTCCGGCCGCGGGCGCCCAAGACCGCCGCCGGCCCACCCGCCTCGCTGTCGCCGCCCCGCCCCCGCATCGTTCGAGATTATCGAACGCGGCGACGCTCCCCGTCGTCCGATTCGTTCAAGACCGGCCGTCCCGGCCCGCCCTACGGTGAACGCATGAAGACACGACTGGACATGATCGGCATCGTCGCCTCCGACATGGCGGCCTCTCTCGCCTTCTACCGGAGGCTCGGCCTGGACATCCCCGCCGACGCCGACTCCGCTCCCCATGTGGAGATCACCCTGCCCGGCGGGATGCGTCTCGCCTGGGACTCGGAGGAGGTCATGCGGTCCTTCGACCCCGGCTGGACCCCGCCGACGCCCGGTGAGCGGATCGGGCTCTGCTTCCTCTGCGACAGCCCCGCCGAGGTCGACTCGGTCTACGAGGAACTGATCGGCGCCGGGTACCGCGGACACCTCAAGCCGTGGGACGCGACGTGGGGGCAGCGTTACGCGGTCGTGCTCGACCCCGACGGCTGCGGTGTCTCGCTGTTCGCCAACGCCTCGTAGGTGCCGAGCGTGAGGCCGGCCAGATCGCGCGTCTCCCTGGCGAGGTGCGCCTGGTCGGCGTAGCCGGCGGCCGCGGCCGCCTCCGCGTAGGGCACCGACGCCCGTACGAGCGCGAGCGCGCGCTGGAGCCGCAGGACCCGGGCGAGGGTCTTGGGGCCGTAGCCGAAGGCGTCCAGGGAGCGGCGGTGCAGCCGGCGGGTGCCGAGACCGACCGTCTCGGCGACGGAGGCGACCGTGCGGCCCGCGTCGAGCCCCTCGACGACGGCCCGCAGCAGCGGGTCGGGCGGGCCCGCGAGGGCCATGCGGCGCAGCGCCACCGATTCGAGTGCGGCGGCCGGGTCGCTCGCGGCGGCGAGGCGCTCGGCGATCTCGCGCGACTCCGGGCCCGGCCACAGGTCGGACAGGTCCACCCGCCGGTCGCGCAGTTCGTGTGCCGGTACGCCCAGGACCGCGGGCGCGATGCCGGGCGCGAAGCGGACCCCTACGCACTCGCCGGGCCCGGTCCCGGCGCCGCCCGTGAGGTCCGGCGCGTACGCGCGGGTGTCGGGTCCGGCGACACCGAGCCGGCCGCCGGTCCAGAGCAGATCCATACAGCCGTCCGGCAGGACTGGGTAGACGGGGCCGTGGTCACCCGCCGGCGCCGTCCGCCTCCATACGACGACGCCGTCGACGTGCGACGCCCTTTCCCTGTACACCCTTCCAGGCTACGGCTTTCCCTCCCGGTCCCGGCTGGAGTGGAACCGGGACTTCAGGTCGTCCGGGGGCAGGAAGCGGGACCATCGCTCGGGGAACTCCGACGGCATGTCGGGGTCGGGGCCGTACTCCTCCTCGTCCATCTCCCCGGACAGCGCCTCCACGCGCGCCACCAGTTCGGCGGCCTGCGCGGCCCGGAGCCGGTCGTTGGCGGCGCGGGCCGCCGCCGTGGAGACCGACGGCCAGACCCGGTCGATGGCGGCGTTGACGGCCGCGCCGACGAGGACGGCGAAGGCCGAGATACCGATCCAGAGGAGGACCGCGATGGGGGCGGCGAGCGATCCGTAGATGGTGGGGCCCTCGACCGTGCTCGTGAGATAGATCCGCAGCAGGAAACTGCCGAAGACCCACATGCCGAGGGCGACGAGCGCGCCCGGCACGTCCTCTATCCAGGGCGACCGCGCGGGCACGGAGACGTGGTAGAGCGTGGTGAGGAAGGCGATCGAGAGCAGGATCACCACCGGCCAGTACAGGACGCTGGCGACCTCCGTGCCCCACGGGATGATGTCGACGACCCGGTCGGGCCCCACCACCGCCAGCGGCAGCACGACGGCGCCGATGAGCAGCGCCACGATGTACAGGAGGAAGGCGAGCAGCCGGGTGGCGACGATGCCGCGGCGGCCGTCGAGGCCGTACATCACGGTGATCGTGTCGATGAAGACGTTCACCGCGCGGGAGCCCGACCAGAGCGCGATCGCGAAACCAATGGAGATGATGTCGGGGCGTCCGCCGTGCGTGACGTCCGACAGGAGAGGTTTCGCGATCTGGTCGACGCCCCGGTCGGAGAGGACCGTGCCGACCGCGGTGAGGATGTTCTCCTCGATCGAGGCGACCGTGGTGGTGTTGGTCCAGTCGTCTATGTACCCGAGCAGGCCGAGAAGACCGAGCATCAACGGCGGCAGGGAGAGCAGCGTGAAGAAAGCCGCCTCGGCCGCCAGACCGAGGATTCTGTACTCGATGCACGAGTTGACCGTGTCTTTCAGCAGCAGCCAGGCCATCTTCCGCTTGGAGACGTTGCGGTAGAGGGCACGGGCCCGGCGGAGTCGGCGGAGTCGGCCCCGTGGCCGCTCGGGTGTTTCGTTTGCTGCCTGCACCTCCTTACCGTAGCGGCATGACTGCCACCACCCACACAGTGACCAACCAGGTTCCGCCCCTGGTCGGATACGACGTCTTCGGCGGCGACCGGGCCCTCGCGGAAGGCCTGGAGCGGCACGCCGCGCCCGAAGTCCTCGACGAGGCACGGTCGGAGCTGTCCGCGCTCGGTCTGCTGGCCGGTTCCGCGCGGGCCCAGGAGTGGGGGACGCTGGCCAACGAGAACCCTCCGAGGCTGCGGACGCACGACCGGTACGGGAACCGGATCGACGAGGTCGAGTTCCATCCGGCCTGGCACCAACTCCTGGACGCCTCCGTGTCGGCGGGGCTGACGGACGCCTGGGGGCGGCCCGACGGGCATCTGCGCCGGGCCGCCGGGTTCTACGTGTGGACCCAGGCGGAGGCCGGGAACGGCTGTCCGCTGTCCATGACGCACGCGGCGGTGCCCGCGCTGCGGGCGGAGCCGGAGCTGGCCGCCGAGTGGGAGCCGCGGCTGACCTCGCACCGGTACGAGCCCGGTCTACGGCCCGCCGGTGAGAAGGCGGGCGCGCTGTTCGGGATGGGCATGACGGAGAAGCAGGGCGGCAGCGACGTACGGGCCAACACGACGGCGGCGAGGCCGCTGGACGCGGCGGGCGAGTATCTGCTGACGGGCCACAAGTGGTTCTGCTCCGCGCCGATGTGCGACGGATTCCTGGTGCTGGCCCAGGCCCCTGCCGGGCTGACGTGTTTCCTCGTTCCGAGGGTGCTGCCGGACGGGACGCGCAACGTGTTCCTGATCCAGCGGCTGAAGGACAAGCTGGGCAACCGGTCCAACGCGTCGAGCGAGGTCGAGTTCGACGGCACGTGGGCCCGCCGGGTCGGCGAGGAGGGGCGCGGCGTGCGCACCATCATCGAGATGGTGGCGGCGACGCGGGTGGACTGCGTGCTCGGCTCGGCCGCGCTGATGCGCCAGTCGGTGGCGCAGGCCGTCCATCACGCCGCGTACCGCAGCGCGTTCGGGGGCGAGCTGATCGACAAGCCGCTGATGCGCAACGTACTGGCCGATCTGGCGCTGGAGTCGGAGGCGGCGACGACGCTGGGGCTGCGGCTGGCGGCGGCCCAGGACGCCGTGCAGAGCACCGGCTCGGAGGCGGAGCGGGCGTTCCTGCGGCTCGCGGTGCCGACAGCGAAGTACTGGGTGACGAAGCGTTGTATGCCGGTGGCGGCCGAAGCCCTCGAATGTCTGGGCGGCAACGGGTACGTGGAGGAGTCCGGGATGCCCCGGCTGCTGCGTGAGTCGCCGCTGAACTCGATCTGGGAGGGCTCGGGGAATGTCCAGGCGCTGGACGTCCTGCGGGCGCTCCAGCGCGAGCCCGAGGCGCTGAACGCGTTCCTCCGGGAGGTCGGCGCGGCGCGCGGCGCGGACCACCGGCTGGACGGGGCGATCAAGGACCTGCTGACCGAACTCGCCGATCTGGACGGCATCGAGGCCCGCGCCCGGCGGCTCGTGGAGCGGATGGCGCTGGTGCTCCAGGGCTCGCTGCTGGTGCGCTGGGCGCCGCCGGCGGTCGCGGACGCGTTCTGCGCGTCCCGGCTCGGCGGCGACTGGGGTACGGCCTTCGGTACGCTGCCGCACAGTCTGGACCTGGAGTCGGTCGTGACCCGGGCGCGACCTGTCTGACCTGCGGCGCGCGGCCGGAACGGGCCGTGAGCGGGCACGCGTTGGGGCCGAGGGTGGTGCTGCGCCGACACGGCACCACCCACGACTTGATGTCACCTTCACGCATGTGGTGGGCGTTTGCCAGAGTTGCAAGTGGTTGCAGAATATCCGAACCGTCGCCTCCGGTGAGGGCCGGAACGGCACGATGGGGGGAGGGGCGAGCAGCACCACATGACCCCGCCCGCACCCGAGTTCACGCCGAAGACCATGCCCGAGACCATGCCGGTGCCCGAGTCCCCGCGCCTCTTCGCCGGGACGTCGCGGAATCGACAGACACGCCGTTCGCGGCGGGGGGCCCGATGAAGGACACACCGCTCGACCTGTCACGCCTCGCGGCGATGGACGGCGGGCAGGCGAGGCGGCTGCTCCAGCGGATCCGGGAGGCGTCGCTGGCCGGTGACCGGCCGCCGGTGGCGCCGCGCCCCGTCATCGGGGCGTCCTGGCAGCGGATGCGGCGGCTGGGGGTGGACCCGGACCGGCAGAGCGAGCGGGTGGTCCTCGCGGCGGAGGAGCTCGAACACCGGCGTCGTACGTCGGCGCTCGCGGAGGTGATGCGCAGCGTCACCCACGGGCTGACGGATGTCACGGACGCGACGCTCCAGATCCTGGTGGTCTCGGACGACCAGGGCCGGGTCCTGTGGCGCGAGGGCAACCCGAAGGTGAGCCGGCAGGCCGACACGATCAGCCTGGCGGAGGGCGCGGCCTGGGCGGAGCAGGTCACGGGGACCAACGCGATCGGTACGGCGCTGGCCGCGAGGGCCCCGGTGCAGGTCCACTCGGCCGAGCACTTCGTGCACACCCTGACGCACTGGACGTGCGCGGCGGCGCCCGTGCACGACCCGCGCGACGGGCGGCTGCTGGGTGCCATCGATGTGAGCGGCCCGGCCGCGGGCTTCCACCCGACGACGCTGGCGCTGGTCACGTCCGTCGCCAGACTCGCCGAGAGCGAGCTGCGGGAGCGGCATCGGCGGGCGGTGGAGCGGCTGCGTTCGGTGGCGGCGCCGATCCTGTGCCGGGTGGGCGGGCGTGCGGTGGCCGTCGACAGGCACGGCTGGACGGCCGCCGTGACGGGGATGGCGCCGGTCGACCGGCTGCCGCTGCCCAAGTCGCTGCGGCCGGGGCGGGTCTGGCTGCCGACGCTCGGCATGTGCGCCGTCGAACCGCTGCCCGGCGGCTGGCTGCTGACGGTGGAGGAGGAGCCGCCGCCGGACGCACCGAGCAAGGTGGTGCTGGATCTGAGCCGCCCCCGGCGCTGGTCGCTGACGGTCTCGGGGGCGGCGGGCAGCTGGGCGCAGGAGCTGACGCCGCGCCACGCGGAGCTGCTCTACGTCCTGGCGGTGCACCGGGACGGCCGGAGCGCGGCGGAGCTGGCGGCGGACGTCTTCGGGGACCCGACGCGCACGGTGACGGTACGGGCGGAGATGTCGCGGGTGCGCCGTCATCTGGCGGGGGTGCTGGCCCACCGGCCGTACCGCTTCAGCGAGGAGGTCGAGGTGGAGGTCGTACGGCCGGCGCACCCGGCGGACCTGCTGCCGCACTCGACCGCGCCGGCGGTGGCGGGCGGCCGTCACTACGGGCGGGACGAGGGCCAGGTCCCTTGAAGGGGGGCCGTCCGGCCCCGGGGCGGGGCGGCCGGGTACGCCCGTGTCACCCGGCCGGCGGCACGGTTTGGCCGGTGGGGGGCCGCGTGGTTCCCTGGCGACCATGAGCATCACTGTGACCACGTGGTCCCTGGAACAGACCTCCCCCGACGATCTGCGGCCGGCCGCGGAGCCCGGGGGCGACGTGCGGATCGTCCGGTCCGAGATCCCGTCGGCGGAGTTCAGCCGGTTCCTCTACACGGCCGTCGGCGGTGACATCCGCTGGACCGACCGGCTCTCCCTGTCGTACGAGGAGTGGCACGAGGCGGTCTCGGCGCCGGGCGTCGAGACCTGGGTGGCGTACGAGAAGGGCACCCCGGCCGGTTACGTGGAGCTCCAGGCCCAGGAGGACGGCACCGTCGAGATCGTGTACTTCGGGCTCGTCCCGGCCTTCCGGGGCCGCCGGATCGGCGGGCATCTGCTGTCGTACGTGGTGGCACGCGCCTGGGACATGGCGGAGCGGCGGCCGGGCCGGACGCCGACGAAGCGCGTCTGGCTGCACACCTGCTCCAAGGACGGGGAGCACGCGATGGACAACTATCTGCGGCGCGGCTTCACCCTCTTCGACACCAAGGTGGCCGAGGAGCCGGACGTGGCGGCGCCGGGGCCCTGGGCCGGCGCCCACCCGACATCGAATCTCGCATAGCGGGACAGTCTCGTCCACATCATGGATCGTGGTGGACTGGCCTCAGATCCGCGTGCCAGGCTTCCCCCATGTCTACAGCTGGAATTGCCTTGGTGAGTCGGCGGCACGTCGATCTCTGCCGCATGTCCAGCGCCATCTGTCGGGCGAGCTGACCAGCACAGCCACCGCCACGCCGCACCCGCTCCCCCCTTCGCTCGAATCCTCCCGCGCACCGCTGCGCCCGTAGCCACGTGTGCGGGTCAGAGCCGTCTCCGTAGTCCCGAAGGACGTATGCCGCCATGGCCGCCACCCCTGAGAACCCCGCTGCCGCCACGCCCCGCCGCAAGGTGAGCCGTCACCGTGGCGAGGGCCAGTGGGCCGTGGGGCATTTCACCCCCCTCAACGCCAACGAGCAGACCAAGAAGGACGACGACGGTCTCAATGTGCGGACACGCATTGAGACGATCTACTCGAAGGCCGGATTCGACTCGATCGACCCGGCCGACCTGCGCGGACGGATGCGCTGGTGGGGGCTGTACACCCAGCGCAAGCCCGGGATCGACGGCGGCAAGACCGCGATCCTGGAGCCGGAGGAGCTGGACGACCGGTACTTCATGCTGCGGGTGCGGATCGACGGCGGCCGGCTCACCACCGAGCAGCTGCGTGTCATCGGCCAGATCTCGCACGAGTTCGGCCGGGACACCGCCGACATCACCGACCGGCAGAACATCCAGCTGCACTGGATCCGGATCGAGGACGTGCCGGAGATCTGGCGGCGTCTGGAGGACGTCGGCCTGTCGACCACCGAGGCCTGCGGCGACACCCCCCGGGTGATCCTCGGCTCCCCCGTCGCGGGAGTGGCCGCGAACGAGATCATCGACGGCACCCCGGCCATCGACGAGATCAACGCCCGGTTCATCGGGACCAAGGAGTTCTCGAACCTCCCGCGTAAATTCAAGACGGCCGTCTCAGGATCGCCGCTCCTCGATGTCGCGCACGAGATCAACGACATCGCCTTCGTCGGTGTCGAGCACCCCGAGCACGGCCCCGGCTTCGACCTCTGGGTCGGCGGCGGGCTGTCGACCAACCCGAAGATCGGTCAGCGGCTCGGCGCCTGGGTCCCGCTGGACGAGGTCGCCGACGTATGGGCCGGCGTCATCGGGATCTTCCGGGACTACGGCTACCGCCGGCTGCGTACCCGCGCCCGGCTGAAGTTCCTCCTCGCCGACTGGGGCACCGAGAAGTTCCGCCGGATCCTCCAGGACGAGTATCTGAAGCGGGCGCTCGTCGACGGACCCGCACCCGAGCGGCCCGTCGAGGAGTGGCGCGACCACGTCGGTGTGCACCGCCAGAAGGACGGCCGCCACTACGTCGGCTTCGCGCCGCGCGTCGGCCGCGTCGACGGCCCCACCCTGAAGAAGATCGCCGACCTCGCCGAGGAGCACGGCTCGGGCCGGGTGCGCACCACCGTCGAGCAGAAGATGATCGTCCTCGATGTCGCCGGGGACCGGGTCGACTCGCTCGTCGCGGGCCTCGAAGCGCTGGACCTGCGCGTCAAGCCGTCGCCCTTCCGGCGCGGCACGATGGCCTGCACCGGCATCGAGTTCTGCAAGCTGGCGATCGTCGAGACCAAGGCGCGCGGTGCCTCCCTGATCGACGAACTGGAGGCCCGTATCCCCGACTTCGACCAGCCGATCACCATCAACGTCAACGGCTGCCCCAACGCCTGCGCCCGCATCCAGGTCGCGGACATCGGTCTCAAGGGCCAGCTGATGCTGGACGGCGAGGGCAACCAGGTCGAGGGCTACCAGGTGCACCTGGGCGGCGCGCTCGGACTCGACCCCTCGTTCGGCCGTAAGGTCCGCGGGCTGAAGGTCACCGCCGCCGAACTCCCGGACTATGTCGAGCGGGTCCTGACGCGCTTCCAGAAGGAGCGCGAGAGCGGCGAGCGCTTCGCCACCTGGGCGGCCCGCGCCTCCGAGGAGGCGCTGTCGTGAGCGAACGCGCCGCCCCCTTCTACTGCCCCTACTGCGGCGACGAGGACCTGCGCCCCAACGAACAGGGCCACGGCGCCTGGGAATGCGGCGCCTGCAACCGGGCTTTCCAACTGAGGTTCCTCGGGCTGCTGACCCGCGGGCTGACGACGGACGACGGAGGGGAACGGATATGAGCACTCTCACCGCGACCGGCGACCGCAGGGCCGCCGATCTCCAGGCGCTCGCCGAACGCGCGGGCCGCGAACTCGAGGACAGCTCCGCCCTGGAGATCCTGACCTGGGCCACCACCACCTTCGGCGCCCGCTTCTGCGTCACCTCCTCCATGGAGGACGCGGTGGTCGCCCATCTCGCCTCGCGCGCCCTGCCCGGCGTCGACGTGGTCTTCCTCGACACCGGCTACCACTTCCCCGAGACGATCGGCACCCGCGACGCCGTCGCCGCCGTCATGGACGTCAACGTCATCACGCTCACCCCGCGCGCGACGGTGGCCGAACAGGACGCCGAGCACGGCCCGAAGCTGCACGACCGAAACCCCGACCTGTGCTGCGCCCTGCGCAAGGTCAGGCCCCTCGAAGAGGGCCTGACCGCCTACGACGCCTGGGCGACGGGACTGCGCCGCGACGAGTCGCCGACCCGTGCGAACACCCCCGTCGTCGGCTGGGACGCCCGGCGCGGCAAGGTCAAGGTCTCCCCCATCGCCCGCTGGACGCAGGAGGACGTTCAGGCGTACGTCGCCGAGCACGGCGTCCTGACCAACCCGCTGCTCCAGGACGGTTACGCCTCCGTGGGCTGCGCGCCCTGCACCCGCCGCGTGCTGGAGGGCGAGGACGCCCGCGCCGGCCGCTGGGCGGGCAACTCCAAGACCGAATGCGGGCTCCACTGATGGGCCGCGCCGACCGGGGCGCCACGATCTGGCTGACCGGTCTGCCCAGCGCCGGCAAGACCACCATCGCCGTGGAACTGGCGGGCCGGCTGCGCGCCGACGGCCACCGCGTGGAGGTCCTGGACGGCGACGAGATCCGCGAGTTCCTCTCCGCCGGCCTCGGGTTCGGCCGCGAGGACCGGCACACCAACGTGCAGCGCGTCGGTTTCGTCGCCGAACTCCTCGCGTCCAACGGCGTCAAGGCGCTGGTGCCGGTGATCGCGCCGTACGCCGACAGCCGCGAGGCGGTCCGCAAGCGCCACCGGAGCGAGGGGACCGCGTATCTGGAGGTGCATGTCGCGACCCCGGTCGAGGTGTGCTCGGTCAGGGACGTCAAGGGCCTGTACGCGAAGCAGGCGGCGGGCGAGATCAGCGGTCTCACCGGCGTCGACGACCCCTACGAGGAGCCCGAGGAGCCCGATCTGCGGATCGAGTCGCACACGCAGTCCGTGCAGGAGTCCGCGGCGGCGCTCCACGCGCTGCTCACCGAGAGGGGTCTGGCCTGATGGCGACCAGCGTCGTGTCCGTCACCGACGGGACCGAGGGCGGCGAGGGCGAGGGCACCGGCGGCAGTGAGGCGCCGTACGCCCTGAGCCATCTGGACGCCCTGGAGTCGGAGGGTGTGCACATCTTCCGTGAGGTGGCGGGCGAGTTCGAGCGGCCGGTGATCCTCTTCTCCGGCGGCAAGGACTCCATCGTGATGCTGCATCTGGCGCTGAAGGCGTTCGCGCCGGCGCCGGTGCCCTTCACACTGCTGCACGTCGACACCGGTCACAACTTCCCCGAGGTGCTGGCCTACCGCGACCGTACGGTGGCCGAGCACGGGCTGCGTCTGCATGTGGCCTCCGTGCAGGAGTACATCGACGCGGGCACGCTGCGCGAGCGCCCCGACGGCACCCGCAACCCGCTCCAGACCCTTCCGCTGACGGAGAGGATCCAGGCCGAGCGGTTCGACGCGGTCTTCGGCGGTGGCCGCCGCGACGAGGAGAAGGCGCGCGCCAAGGAGCGGGTCTTCTCGCTGCGCGACGAGTTCTCGCAGTGGGACCCGCGCCGCCAGCGCCCCGAACTGTGGCAGCTCTACAACGGGCGGCACGCGCCCGGCGAGCACGTCCGGGTCTTCCCGCTCTCCAACTGGACCGAGCTGGACGTGTGGCAGTACATCGCCCGCGAGGGCATCGAACTGCCCGAGATCTACTTCGCGCACGAGCGTGAGGTCTTCAACCGCCACGGCATGTGGCTGACCGCGGGCGACTGGGGCGGCCCTAAGGACGGCGAGCCCACCGAGACCCGTCTGGTGCGCTACCGCACCGTGGGCGACATGTCCTGCACGGGCGCCGTCGACTCCGAGGCCACGACGCTGGACGCCGTCATCACGGAGATCACCGCGTCGCGCCTCACGGAGCGGGGCGCCTCGCGCGCCGACGACAAGATGTCCGAGGCCGCCATGGAAGACCGCAAGCGCGAGGGGTACTTCTAACCATGACGACCACCGGGCAGAGCACCACCGACCAGTTGGCCGAGCAGTTGTCGGCCACCACCCTGCTGCGCTTCGCCACCGCCGGATCCGTGGACGACGGCAAGTCCACGCTGGTGGGGCGGCTCCTGCACGACTCGAAGTCCGTGCTCACCGACCAGTTGGAGGCCGTCGAGCGCGCCTCGCTGGGCCGCGGGCAGGACACGCCCGACCTCGCGCTGCTGACCGACGGGCTGCGCGCCGAGCGCGAGCAGGGCATCACCATCGATGTGGCCTACCGCTACTTCGCCACGCCCCGGCGCCGGTTCATCCTCGCCGACACCCCCGGGCATGTGCAGTACACCCGGAACATGGTCACCGGCGCCTCCACCGCCGAGCTGGCCGTCGTACTGGTCGACGCGCGTAACGGGGTCGTCGAGCAGACCCGCCGGCACGCGGCCGTCGCCGCCCTGCTCCGGGTCCCGCACGTGGTGCTGGCCGTCAACAAGATGGACCTCGTGGAGTACGCGGAGCCCGTCTTCGCGGCGATCGCCGAGGAGTTCACCGGGTACGCCGCCACGCTCGGCGTCCCCGAGATCACCGCGATCCCGATCTCCGCGCTCGCCGGGGACAACGTGGTGGAGCCGTCGGCGAACATGGACTGGTACGGCGGGCCCACCGTCCTGGAGCACCTGGAGACCGTCGCCGTCAGCCACGACCTGTCCGGCTGCCCGGCCCGCTTCCCCGTCCAGTACGTGATCCGGCCGCAGAGCGCCGAACACCCCGACTACCGCGGCTACGCGGGCCAGATCGCCTCGGGTGTGCTGCGCGTCGGCGAGGCGGTCACCGTGCTGCCCTCGGGCCGTACGAGCACGATCGAGGGCATCGACGCGCTCGGCGAGAGCGTCGGCATCGCGTGGGCGCCGCAGTCGGTGACGATCCGGCTCTCCGACGACGTGGACGTCTCGCGCGGCGATCTGATCGCGCCCAGCCTCGACGTCCCCGCGACCACGCGGGACGTCGAGGCGACCGTCTGCCATGTCGCCGACCGGCCGCTCACCGTCGGCCAGCGGGTGCTGCTGAAGCACACGACCCGCACGGTGAAGGCGATCGTGAAGGACATCCCGTCCCGGCTCACCCTGGACGACCTGTCCCAGCACCCCGCTCCGGGGCGGCTCGTCGCCAACGACATCGGCCGGGTCGTGATCCGTACGGCGGAGCCGCTGGCGCTCGACGCGTACAGCGACTCGCGCCGTACCGGCTCCTTCCTGCTGATCGACCCGGCCGACGGCACCACGCTGACGGCCGGTATGGCGGGCGAGTCGTTCGCCGCCGAACCGCCGCCCGCCCCGGCGGCGGACCCCGCGGCCGACGACCAGGGCTGGGACTTCTGATGGCGGCCGGCGCGCTCGACGTGTTCGCGACCTTCGCGAAGGAGGGCGGCCGTGTCGGCAGCGGCGCCCTCGGCGCGGGGACGGGCGGGGTGGCGCGATGTGCGGGCTGACGTACGCGCACCGCACGCGCGCCCAGCGAATCTCCGGCACCCCGGTGCCGTGCCCGCCGTACCCGCTCCGCCGAAGACCCGCCAACCGCCCGGCCGCACCGCCTCGTCACCGAGGGGAGTGAGCACGGGCCGACGAGAGGAAAGCCTCCCGTGCCAGCCACCCGTACCACCGCCCCACGCCGCCGACGCGCCCTCGCCGCCGTCGCCGTCCTGCCCCTGCTCACCGTGGTGCTCGGTGCCTGCGGCTACGGCTCCGAGAACGACGACACGGACGAGAAGGCCGCCCCCGCCGCCAAGGGCGAGAAGGTCGACGGCCTCGCCGAGGTGAAGATCGGCTACTTCGCCAACATCACGCACGCCACCGCGCTGGTCGGCCTCCAGGAAGGCCTGATCCAGAAGGAGTTGGGCGGCACCAGGATCAAGCCGCAGGTCTTCAACGCGGGCCCCTCGGAGATCGAGGCGCTCAACGCGGGCGCCATCGACATCGGCTGGATCGGCCCCTCCCCCTCGATCAACGGCTACACGAAGTCCAAGGGCCAGAATCTGCGGATCATCTCGGGCTCCGCCTCCGGCGGTGTCTCGCTCGTCGTGAACCCCAAGAAGATCAAGTCCCTGGACGACCTCAAGGGCAAGCGCATCGCGACCCCCCAGCTCGGCAACACCCAGGACGTGGCCCTGCTCAACTATCTGTCGGACAAGGGCCTGAAGGTCGACACCACCACCGGCAAGGGCGACGTCACCGTCATCCGCCAGGACAACAAGCAGATACCCGCCTCCTTCGAGTCCGGTTCGCTGGACGGCGCGTGGGTGCCCGAGCCGACCGCGTCGAAGCTGGTCGCGGGCGGCGGTTCGGTGCTGCTGGACGAGAAGAAGCTCTGGAAGGACGGCAAGTTCGTCATCACGAACGTGATCGTCTCCCAGAAGTTCCTCAAGGAGCACCCGGACGTCGTCGAGGCGGTGCTGCGCGGCTCGGTGAGGACCAACGCCTGGATCAACGAGAACCCCGACGAGGCCAAGGCCGCGGCCAACGCCAAGCTCAAGTCGGACTCGGGCGCGGCGCTGCCGCCCGAGGTGATCGACCCCGCGTGGAAGAACGTCGACATCACCGACGACCCGCTCGCCTCGACGCTCGGCATCTCGTCCGAGCACGCGGTGAAGGCGGGGCTGCTCGAAGACCCGCTGCTCGACGGCATCTACGACCTGGCGCCCCTCAACAAGGTACTGAAGGCCGAGGGCAGGCCCGCGATCGACGACGCCGGTCTCGGCGTCAAGTAGCCCGGGGCGCTCACCCGATCCGCCCGTCACCGGACCGCCCCCCCAGGACCCAGGAGGTGTGACTCATGACCACCACACTCGTCAAGCAGGCCACAACGGCCGGCACAGAGCCGTACGCCACCCGTCTCGACCATGTCTCCAAGACGTTCGGCCGGGCCGGCGGCCGGCAGCTCGTGCTGGACGACGTCAGCCTCGACGTGGCTCCGGGTGAGTTCGTGACCCTGCTGGGGGCGTCCGGCTGCGGGAAGTCGACCCTGCTCAATCTGGTCGCCGGGCTGGATCTGCCGTCGGAGGGGGCGATCGACGTCCCCGGCGGCCGGCCGGCCCTGATGTTCCAGGAGCACGCGCTGTTCCCGTGGCTCACCGCGGGCAAGAACATCGAACTCGCCCTGAAGATGCGGGGCATGCCCAAGGCCGACCGGCACGGCGAGGCGGAGCGGCTGCTGGAGCTCGTACGGCTGAAGGGCGCGTACGGCAAGCGGGTGCACGAGCTCTCCGGCGGTATGCGGCAGCGGGTGGCACTGGCCCGCGCGCTGGCGCAGGACAGCCAACTGCTGCTGATGGACGAGCCGTTCGCCGCGCTCGACGCCATCACCCGCGATGTGCTGCACGAGGAGCTGACCCGGATCTGGGCCGAGACGAACGTGTCGGTCCTCTTCGTCACGCACAACGTCCGCGAGGCCGTCCGGCTCGCGGAGCGCGTGGTGCTGATGTCGTCACGGCCCGGGAGGATCGCGCGGGAGTGGCGCATCGACATCCCGCAGCCGCGCCGGATCGAGGACTCCGCGGTGGCCGACCTGTCCGTGGAGATCACCGAAGAGCTGCGTGGGGAGATTCGCCGACATGGCCAGCACTGACGCGGACGCGTCGTCGGACACCAAGGTGTCCAAGCACGATCTGGCGGGTCTGGAGGCCGGCCTGGACGCGCTGGAGACCCGGACCACCGAGCGGGTGTCGCTCGGCAGCATCGTGGTCTCCAAGATCGTTCCGCCGCTGGTGGCGGTCGTCCTGGTGATCACGGTCTGGCAGTTCGCCGCCTCGTCCGGCATCAAGCCCGACTACGTCCTGCCGGGACCGCTCGACGTCTGGCGCTCCATCGAGCGGATGTGGCTGGAGGGCACACTCATCGGCTACATCTGGACGAGTGTGTCCCGGGGCGCGCTGGGCTTCGTCGTCTCCGTCGCCATCGGTACGCCGCTCGGGCTGCTGGTCGCCCGGGTGAAGGTCGTACGGGCGGCGATCGGGCCCATCCTGTCCGGGCTCCAGTCGCTGCCGTCGGTGGCCTGGGTGCCCGCGGCGATCATCTGGTTCGGTCTGACGGACGCCACCATCTACGCGGTGGTGCTGCTGGGCGCCGTGCCGTCCATCGCCAACGGTCTGGTCGCCGGTGTCGACCAGATCCCGCCGCTCTATCTGCGGGCCGGCCGGACCATCGGCGCCACCGGTGTCAACGGCATCCGGCACGTCCTGCTGCCCGCCGCGCTGCCCGGCTATCTGGCAGGCTTGAAGCAGGGCTGGGCGTTCTCCTGGCGTTCGCTGATGGCCGCCGAGCTGATCGCCAGCTCGCCGGACCTCGGGACCGGACTCGGCCAGCTCATGGAGAACTTCCGCACCTACAGCGACATGTCCGGTGTACTGGCGACGATCATCCTCATCCTGATCGTCGGCATCGGCATCGACCTGCTGTTCTTCTCGCCCCTGGAGCGTCGCGTCCTGCGCAGCCGCGGTCTCCTGGTCAGGAGCTGATCCCCTTGGCACACTCCGCCGACCGCCCGGTTCTCGTGGTCGTCGCGCACGGCAGCCGCGACCCGAGGCACGCCGCGACCGTGCACGCGCTCCTTCGCCGGGTGCGGGCGCTGCGTCCGGGGCTGCGGGTGGAGGCGGGCTTCCTGGACTTCAACGCCCCCTCGGTGCCCCGTCTGCTGGAGCGGCTGGACGCGGAGGGGGTACGGGACGTGGTGGCGCTGCCGCTGCTGCTGACCCGCGCCTTCCACGCCAAGTCCGACATCCCGGCGGTGCTGCACGAGTCCCGGACGCGGCTGCCCCGGCTCGCCGTACGGCAGGCGGACGTCCTCGGCCCGTCGGCACTGCTGACCGAGGCGCTGGAGCGGCGGCTGTACGAGGCCGGGCTCACCCCCGGCGACAAGGGCTCCACCGGGGTCGTACTGGCCTCGGCGGGCTCCAGCGACCCGGAGGCGATCGCGGTGATCGCACAGGTCGCGCGGGAGTGGCGGCGCACCGGTTGGTGCGCCGTGCGGCCCGCGTTCGCCTCCGCCTCATTGCCCCGCACGGAGGACGCGGTGCGCGAGCTGCGGGCGGAGGGGGCGCGGCGGGTGGCCGTGGCCCCGTACGTGATCGCGCCGGGCCGTCTGCCGGACCGTATCGCGCGGGGGGCGCGCGAGTCGGGGGCGGACGTGCTGGCGGGTGTGCTGGGGCCCGCGCCGGAGTTGGCGCGGCTGCTGGTACGGCGCTACGAGGCGGCGAGGGCCCCCGGGAAGGTCGCCGTACTGACCGCCTGAGCAGCGGAGAGGCCTGAGACGGGAGAGGTCCGGAGCAGTCCGGAGGGACTCCTTCCGGCAGGGGTCTCAGATGGTCCAGAGCGGGTCGCGACCGCTCGCCCCGAGTGCGCGCTCGAAGGTGCCGGCCGTCCCGGCGACCGGGACGGGGGCGGCGAAGCCGTCGTACTGCCGATACATCTCGGCGTACTCCTCGACGACTCCGAGGACGAATGCCGCGGTCCCCTCGGAGAGCCGGAACTCCTGCCCGGTGGCGCGCGCCAACTCCCAGCCGTGCAGGGCCATCTCAAGGGTCATCAGGGCGGCGACGGAGGCCGCCGGGGAGGCTCCGGCGCCCTCGCCGATCTCGCCCTCCCAGACGGCGGGAGTCTCCCAGGCGGCGACGGCGCCCTCCAGCGCGACCCCGTACCGCTCTGACCAGTCCGCGTCCGCCGTGAAGTCGCACGCCGTGAAAGTCTCGGGCATCTCGGCGCGCCGGGCGCGGTGCTCCAGTCCGTGCGAGGTGTGGAGCACCAGATGGTTGACCAGGGCCCGGACGTCCCACCCGGCGCTCGGCGTGGGCGCCGTGAGCCGGTCGGCGGGTACGGCGCCGGCGATCCGGGCGGCCTCGGCGGCGCACTCCCGCATCGCCGGGTGGACGGTGCTGATGGCGTTCTTCGTGTCGCTGTTCATACGGCTCACGGTAGGAATCCCGTCGGGCACCGTCTTGAAGAAAGGCGACACGCACGGCACGGCGGGCAGGCGCCCTCTCCGCCCCCTCTCCGCCCCGCCCCCTCCCGCGCCCTCTCGGACGCCCGCCTCGATGATCCTCGGCGTGCTACGGGAAAGGACCGACCGGGCCGGAGAGGCGCGTCTACGATGCGGGCATGGCTGTCATGTCGCGCCTTTCGCCGCGCCGCTGTTGTTGTCGCTGACGCCTGTCTCCCTCTCTCCCCGTTTCCCGGACCTCCGCGGTCCTCCCCTCCTTCGAGGAGTCCTGTGATGACCCCTGCCCGTCGTTCCCTGCTGAAGCTGCTCGCGTCCGCCCCGCTCGCCCCGGTGGCCGCGCAGCTCGCCACCGCCACACCCGCGACGGCCGTCGGGCCGAGCGCCGGGCCGACCGTGCCCGGCATCGTCAAGCCGCTCCCGCCCGAGCTGTTCACCGTGCGGGGCACCAACGCCGAGGCCAACTTCGCCGCCCTGCGCGACACCGGCCTCCACACACCCGTGGAGCGCTTCTTCGTCCGCAACCACACGTCGACCCCGGTCCTCGACAAGAACACCTGGAGCCTGACGGTCCGGGGCAGCGGCCTGCGCGGCGGCCCCGTCCGGTTCACCTACGACCAGCTGCGCCGGCTCCCCTCCGTCACCCGCGACGTGGCCGTCGAGTGCGCGGGCAACGGCCGCAGCTACTACACCTCCCAGCAGGGCGACGCCGCCACCGGCACGGCCTGGACGCTCGGCGCCATCGGCGTCGCCCGCTGGCGCGGCGTAAGGCTCTCGGACGTGCTGCGGCTCGCCGGGATCGGCACGCACGCGGTCGACGTGATGCCCAGCGGGCTCGACGCCGACTACGTCACCGAGGGCGTGAACCTGGGCCGGGTGCGCCGGCCGCTGCCGGTTTCGAAGGCTCTGGACGATGTGATCCTGGCGTACGAGATGAACGGCGAGCCGCTGCCGTACGACCACGGGTATCCGGTCCGGGTCGTCGTGCCGTCCTGGGTGGGGATCGCCTCCATCAAGTGGGTCGGCGACATCGAGGTGAGCGCCGAGCCGCTGAACTCGCCCTGGAACACGGACTTCTACCGGCTCTTCGGCCCGTCGTACCCGCCCGGCGGCAGCGCCCCGCTCACCCGGCAGACCATCAAGTCCGGCATCGAGCTCGCCCCGGACACCGTGCTCGCCGCCGGCCGCACCCATCTGCTGACCGGCCGCGCCTGGTCGGCCCACGCCCCGGTGCGTCACGTCGAGCTCAGCACCGACGGCGGGACACGCTGGCAGCGGGCCCGGCTCCGGGACACCCCGCTGCGCAACAACTGGGTCCGCTGGTCGGCCCCTTGGCGCCCGCACACCGCGGGACGGACGCACCTCCTGGCACGCGCCACGGACATGGCGGGGAACACCCAGCCCGAGCGCTCGGTGCCCAACACACAGGGCTACCTCTTCGACGCCATGGTCAGGGTCCCGGTCACCGTCGGCTGAGGCGGCGCGCCGCCATCGGTCTCCCGGGGGCCCTGGCCCCTTCTGTGTCGGGCGTATAGCGGGCGTACGAAGCCATTGTTGCCGTATCGCACATCCGATCCGGTTCCCTTGCCCGTGGCTTCGTACGGCCGCTAGCTTCGCGGACATGTCCATGTCCCAGCGGTTCAAGAGACGACGCGCCGTCGATCTGATGCGCGTCGCCACCGCCCTCTGTAGCTGACCTCTCCGCCCCATCCAGCGTCGGCCCCAGCAATTCAGAGAACCGGGAACACACATGTCCAGAGCACTCCGTGCTGCCCTGCTCGCCTCCGTCCTGATCGGCTCGGCCGTGCTCACAGGCTGCGCCGACAACTCCGCCACCACCACCGCCTCCTCGAAGGACCTCTCCGACGTCGAGATTCCGACGACGGTGGATCCGGACACCGAGCTCACGATCGGAAGTCCGGAGATCGAGGTGGCACTCAAGCTCTCCGGCCAGATCGACAAGCTCCCCTTCAAGGTCACGTGGGCGAACCTCAGCGGCGGTCCGCAGTGCTCCGAGGCGTTCCGGGCCAACTCCCTGGACGTCTGCGCGGCGGCCGAGATCCCGTCCATCCACGCCCACTGGACCGGGCTCGACACCAAGCTGGTGGCCGCGGCCTTCCGTACGGACCCAATCAAGAACCCGATATACGAGCTCGGCATCGCACCCGGCGCGGACATCGACAGCCTCGCCGACCTTCGCGGCAAGAAGATCGCGTACAGCCCCGGGCAGGCCCAGGGAGCGCTCGTGCTGCGCATCCTGGCGAAGGCGGGGCTCACCAAGGACGACGTGCGGCTGGTCGAGCTGCCGAGCACCGGGGACGTCTACCCGACCGCGCTCGGCGGCGGGCAGGTCGACGCGGCGCCGCTGGGCGGGGTCAACATCAAGCGGTATCCGGCGAAGTACGGCAAGGACGGCGGCAAGACGATCCCGCACGGGCTGCGGGACGACCCCAGCCATCTCTGGGTGCCGACCGCGTCGGTGAGTGACCCTCAGAAGGCCGCCGCCATCAGGGAGTTCGTCAAATACTGGGCCAGGGCCGAGGTCTGGATCGACACACATCCGAAGGAGTGGATCGAGGGCTACTACGTGAAGGACCAGGGGCTCTCGCGCGAGGACGGCGAGTATCTGGTCAGGACCGGCGGCCACCCCGCCATCCCGGGCGACTGGACCCGGGCCGTCGCCGACCAGCAGAAGACGATCGACCTGCTGGCCAAGGAGACCGGCAAGGAGTCGTTCGACGCGGGGATCCTCTTCGACCGGCGCTACGAGAAGGTCGGGGCCGGGGCGATCGCGGGCACCGCGGCCGACACCGGGGCCGGGACGGGAGGCGGATCATGAGCACCGAGGCAGCCGAGGAAGTCACCCTGGCCAAGGCCGAGCCGGCCGCCGCGGGCAGCGCCCCGGCCGGCGCCTCTCCGCCCGTCCGCGACACCCGCACCACCAAGCGGCTCGGGCCCCGCCGCAGGCTGGGCCTGGGACGCCCCGTCCCGTACGGCTGGGCGCTGGGCCCCTTGCTGCTCCTCGCCGTATGGGCGGCGGGCTCCGCCACCGGCCTCATCGACGCCCGCAACCTCTCCGCGCCCTGGACCGTCGTGACGACGGCCGGCGATCTCATCGAGAACGGCAGGCTCCAGTCCAACCTCGCCACCTCGGCCCAACGCGCCGCGCTGGGCCTGCTGTTCGGTGTCGCCGCCGGTCTGCTCCTGGCCCTGGTCTCGGGCCTCAGCAGGATCGCCGAGGGCGTGATCGACGGCCCGGTGCAGATCAAACGGGCCATCCCGTCGCTGGCCCTGATCCCGCTGCTGATCCTCTGGTTCGGCATCGGCGAGTCGATGAAGGTCATCACGATCGCGCTGGGCGTCTTCGTGCCCGTCTACATCCATACGCACAACGGGCTGCGCACCATTGACACCCGCTATGTGGAGCTGGCCGAGACGGTGGGGCTGAGCCGTACGGCGTTCCTGAGGCATGTCGTCCTGCCCGGCGCGCTGCCCGGTTTCCTGCTGGGGATGCGGTTCGCCGTGACCGGTGCCTGGCTGGCGCTGGTGGTGGTCGAGCAGGTCAACGCGACCAGCGGGATCGGTTACATGATGGAGCTGGCCAGGACGTACGGGCAGACCGACATCATCATCGTCGGTCTGGTCGTGTACGGGCTTCTCGGGCTCTTGTCGGACGCGCTCGTACGGCTCGTGGAACGGAGGACGCTGTCATGGCGACGCACACTGGCGGGCTGACCACCGGCCGTCCGGCCGCGACGGTACGGATCCGGAGCCTGATCCGCTCCTTCGGCGAGCGCAACGTCCTCGACGGTCTCGATCTCGACCTGGGCGCCGGGGAGTTCGTGGCCCTGCTCGGCCGCAGCGGCTCCGGCAAGAGCACGCTCCTGCGCGCGCTCGCCGGTCTCGACCACGATGTCGCGGGCAGTGGGGAGGTCAGCTCCCCCGACCCGGTCGCCGTCGTGTTCCAGGACGCCCGGCTGCTGCCCTGGAAGCGGGTGCTCGACAACGTGGTCCTCGGTCTCGACGGACCGGACGCGGGGGAACGCGGCCGGGCCGCGCTCGCCGAGGTCGGGCTGGCGGGACGGGAGAAGGCCTGGCCCGTGGAGCTGTCGGGCGGTGAGCAGCAGCGTGTGTCGCTGGCCCGTTCGCTCGTACGCGAACCGGGACTGCTCCTCGCGGACGAGCCGTTCGGCGCGCTGGACGCGCTGACCCGGATCCGGATGCACGTACTGCTGCGACGGCTCTACGCCAGACACCGTCCGTCGGTCCTGCTGGTGACGCACGACGTGGACGAGGCGATCGTGCTCGCGGACCGCGTGGTCGTTCTCGCCGAGGGACGTGTCGGCGCCGACATCCCGGTGGAGCTGCCCGCGCCCCGCGCCCACGGCAGCGCCGCGTACGCCGCGCTGCGTGAGCGGCTGCTCGGGGAGCTGGGGGTGGACCCCGCGGCGCGGGAGGAGAGCGCCGTGTGACGGGCCCGGACAGGCGGGTGGCCCTGGCCCGGTTCGCGCGCACCGGCACCCCCCAGGGGCGCGCCACACCCGGTCGGAGCGTACCG
>NZ_JBHXRM010000029.1:0-6778 GCF_042716895.1 Streptomyces sp. NPDC058653
AGGGGGGACCCTGTGGGAGAGTAGGACGCCGCCGAACAATTTTTGTGGGGATGCCCCGCACCTTCAGGTGCGGGGCATTTTCGCGTTCACGACCCATTCGGAAACGAACAGGCCGCACGCCGACCCCAAACCCCACGGCGTCCGCCGGCCATCGGTCCGGGTAGGGTCAGGGTGCATCATCGGTACATCCCCGCACAGGAGGCCCCCGGGTGGAGGTTCAGGAGACCCGCGTCCAGACGGATCGGGTGTTCACCATCCCCAACATCCTGAGCATGGCTCGCCTCCTGGGCGTGCCGCTCTTCCTGTGGCTCATCCTCCGTCCGGAGTTCGGCGGGCCGAACAGCGACGGCTGGGCATTGCTGGTCCTGGCGCTCAGCGGGGTGACCGACTATCTCGACGGCATGCTCGCGCGCCGCTGGAACCAGATCAGCGGGCTCGGTCGGCTGCTGGACCCGGCGGCCGACCGGCTGTACATCCTCTCCACTCTTGTCGGTCTGACCTGGCGCGAGATCCTGCCCCTGTGGCTCACCGTGGCGCTGCTGGCCCGTGAGCTGATGCTGCTGGTGATGGTGGGAATCCTCCGCAGGCACGGCTATCCGCCTCCCCAGGTGAACTTCTTGGGAAAGGCAGCTACCTTCAACTTGATGTATGCCTTCCCGTTGCTGCTACTCAGCGACGGGAGCGGATGGCTCGCATCACTTGCCGAAGTTCTCGGATGGGCGTTCGCTGGATGGGGTACAACCCTCTATTGGTGGGCAGGGATCCTCTACGTGGTCCAGGTCCGCCAGCTCGTCAGAGCGGACAGAGTGGCCGATTGAGCTCGTCGATGTGGTGCCGTGCAGAGTCGCCGGCCCGCACCTGATGCCTGCCATACGGCCTGTCCAGATGGGTGACGTCGGCGAGACCGTCTCTTCAAGGAGGACGCTTCCGACATGAAGGCCGTCGTGATGGCTGGCGGCGAAGGCACGCGCCTTCGTCCCATGACCTCGAGCATGCCCAAGCCGTTGTTGCCGGTGGTGAACCGGCCAATCATGGAGCATGTGCTGCGATTGCTCAAGCGGCACGGACTCAGTGAAACCGTTGTCACCGTTCAGTTCCTCGCCTCTCTCGTGAAGAACTATTTCGGTGATGGCGAAGAGCTTGGAATGGAACTTACCTATGCCAATGAGGAGAAGCCGCTCGGCACTGCGGGGAGTGTGAAGAACGCCGAAGAGGCGCTCAAGGACGATGCTTTTCTCGTCATTTCCGGTGACGCTCTCACCGACTTCGACCTGACGGACCTCATCGCCTTCCACAAGGAGAAGGGCGCGCTGGTGACGGTGTGCCTGACCCGGGTGCCGAACCCGCTGGAGTTCGGCATCACGATCGTGGACGAAGAGGGCAAGGTGGAGCGCTTCCTGGAGAAGCCCACCTGGGGCCAGGTGTTCTCGGACACCGTCAACACGGGCATCTACGTCATGGAGCCCGAGGTGTTCGACTACGTCGAGGCAGACACCTCGGTCGACTGGTCGGGCGAGGTCTTCCCTCAGCTCATGAAGGAGGGCAAGCCCGTCTACGGCTATATCGCCGAGGGTTACTGGGAGGACGTCGGTACGCACGAGAGTTATGTGAAGGCCCAGGCGGATGTCCTGGAGGGCAAGGTCGACGTCGATCTCGACGGTTTCGAGATCTCGCCCGGTGTGTGGGTCGCCGAAGGAGCGGAGGTGCATCCCGACGCCGTTCTCCGCGGTCCGCTCTACATCGGTGACTACGCCAAGGTCGAGGCCGACGCCGAAATCCGAGAGCACACCGTCATCGGGTCGAACGTCGTCGTCAAGACCGGGGCCTTTCTCCATCGGGCCGTCGTGCACGACAACGTCTACATCGGTCAGCACAGCAATCTCCGCGGCTGTGTGATCGGCAAGAACACCGACATCATGCGCGCCTCCCGTATCGAGGACGGCGCCGTCATCGGTGACGAGTGTCTTGTCGGCGAGGAATCGATCATCCAGGGCAATGTCCGGGTGTATCCGTTCAAGACCATCGAGGCCGGCGCGTTCGTCAACACGTCCGTGATCTGGGAGTCCAGGGGCCAGGCGCATCTGTTCGGCGCGCGCGGGGTCTCCGGAATCCTCAACGTCGAGATCACGCCCGAGCTGGCCGTACGGCTGGCGGGGGCGTACGCCACGACGCTCAAGAAGGGCTCCACGGTCACCACCGCGCGTGACCACTCACGTGGCGCGCGCGCGCTCAAACGGGCCGTCATCTCCGCGCTGCAGGCCAGTGCCATCGACGTACGGGACCTGGAGAACGTCCCCCTGCCGGTCGCCCGGCAGCAGACAGGGCGGGGCAGCGCCGGCGGCATCATGATCCGTACGACGCCGGGTGTGCCCGACTCCGTCGACATCATGTTCTTCGACGAGCGGGGCGCCGACCTCTCCCAGGCCGGGCAGCGCAAGCTGGACCGGGTCTATGCGAGGCAGGAGTACCGCAGGGCCTTCCCGGGTGAGATCGGGGACCTGCACTTCCCCGCGAGCGTCTTCGACTCGTACACCGGCTCACTGCTCCGGAACGTCGATACGACGGGGATCGCGGAGGCCGGGCTCAAGGTTGTCGTCGACGCGTCCAACGGCAGCGCCGGGCTCGTTCTGCCCAGTCTTCTCGGGCGGCTCGGAGTGGACGCGCTGACCATCAATCCCGGCCTCGACGAGGCGCGGCCCACCGAGACCGTCGAGTCGCGCAGGTCCGGGCTGGTCAGGCTGGGCGAGATCGTCGCCTCGGCACGGGCGTCGTTCGGGGTGCGGTTCGACCCCGTCGGTGAGCGGCTGTCGCTGGTCGACGAGCGCGGACGGATCATCGAGGACGACCGCGCGCTGCTGGTCCTGCTCGACCTGGTCGCTGCGGAGCGGCGCAGCGGGCGGGTCGCCCTTCCTGTCACGACGACCAGGATCGCGGAGCAGGTCGCCGCGTACCACGGGACGCAGGTGGAGTGGACGACCACCTCGCCCGACGACCTCACCAGGGTCGGCCGGGAGGACTCCACGATCTTCGGCGGCGACGGGCGTGGTGCGTTCATCGTTCCCGAGTTCAGCAGCCTCCTGGACGGTACGGCGGCCTTCGTCAGGCTTCTGGGCCTGGTCGCCCGTACCCAGCTCACGCTCAGCCAGATCGACGCCCGTATCCCGCGCGCCCATGTGCTCCGCAGGGATCTGGCGACGCCCTGGGCCGTCAAGGGTCTGGTCATGCGCCGGGTCGTGGAGGCGGCCGGTGATCGGGACGTCGACACGACCGACGGCATCCGGGTCGTGGAGGCCGACGGACGGTGGGTGATGGTGCTTCCGGCGCCCGCCGAGGCCGTCACCCATCTGTGGGCCGAGGGGCCGGACGACGCGTCCGCCCAGGCACTGCTCGACGAGTGGTCCGCGGTCGTGGACAGCGCAGGTCAGTGACCTGCTGACGGTGTGCCGGAGGCGGCGGGGCGCCGCCCTCCGGCACACCGGTGGGGCCATTCGGCGGTAGCGACCGCGCCGTGCGACGATGTGCGGCATGCCGCAGCACCCCCCCGTTCGGAGTACACCCTCACTACCCCCGCGTCCTGACGCGTCCATGTCGCTGCTGAACAATGTGATGGACCACAGCCTGGACGACGGTTACGCGGAGGCGGCGGCTCGCAGGGACGCGGAGGACGGGGGAATGCCCCGTACGCTCCGGGCGAAGCTCGGGCTGGCGGCGGGGCTCGTACTGGCCGCGCTGGTCGTCACCGTGGGGGCCGCCGAGGCGCGGATCGACGCTCCGGTCGTCGCCAAGGAGCGCGAGGAGCTCATCGAGCGGATCGACGCCGAGACGTCCTCCGCGGACAGTCTCGAACGGGCCGTGGACAAGCTCCGTGACGAGGTGGGCGTCCAGCAGCGCGAGGCGCTGCGTGACCACGGCGGTGAACAGGGCGAGCTGGTGGCCCTGCTGTCGGGCTCCACGGAGGTCGAGGGGCCGGGTGTGAAGCTCGTCGTCGACGATGCCAAGTCCGCGAGCGAGACCGCCGACGGGCCCCGGGAGAGCAGTAACTTCTCGGACACGGGGCGGGTCAGGGACCGGGACATGCAGCAGATCGTCAACGGGCTCTGGGAGTCCGGGGCGGAGGCGGTGTCCATCAACGGCCAGCGTCTGACGGCCCTTTCGGCGATCAGGGCCGCCGGTGAGGCCATACTGGTCGACAACAAGCCGCTGGTGCCGCCGTACACGGTGCTGGCCGTGGGGGACGGGAAGAACCTGAGTACAGCGTTCCAGGACAGTGCCGACGGCCAGTACCTGCACTCGTTGCAGGAGAACTTCGGTGTCCGCACCAGCATTTCCGCTCAGGAGACGGTGCGCCTTCCTGCCGCGCCGAGCCTGATCGTACGTACAGCAGAGCCGAAGGCCGCCGACCCGGGGAAGGGTGACGGAGGGGCCACGGCAGAAACAGGGAAGGGCACATCGTGATCGCGGTACTTGGCCTCGTCGTGGGAGTCGTGGTCGGACTGTTGGTTCGACCCGAGGTGCCGGCGGTGGTCGAGCCCTATCTGCCGATCGCCGTCGTCGCCGCTCTCGACGCGGTCTTCGGGGGGCTGCGGGCCATGCTCGACGGGATCTTCGTCGACAAGGTGTTCGTGGTGTCGTTCCTGTCGAACGTGGTGGTGGCCGCGCTCATCGTCTTCCTCGGCGACAAGCTCGGGGTGGGCGCTCAGCTGTCGACCGGTGTCGTCGTCGTCTTCGGTATCCGGATCTTCTCCAACGCTGCCGCGATCCGCCGGCACGTGTTCCGGGCGTGAGGCCGATGAACAGCGACGAGAACCCGCAGAACCCGCAGAACCCGCAGACCCCGCGGAATCCGCAGGACTCGCAGAATCCGCGTACCTCACCGTCACCGTCACCGTCACCGGGACCGCCCGAGCCGCGCCCGATGACGGGCCGTCAGCGGCTGGCGGCCGGCCTCTGGCCCCCGAGGGTCACGCGGGCCCAACTCATCGTCGCTGTACTGCTGTTCGTCCTGGGGCTGGGGCTGGCGATTCAGGTCCGGTCGACCAACGACGACAGCGCTCTGCGCGGCGCGCGCCAGGAGGACCTCGTACGGATCCTGGACGAGCTCGACGGCCGCACCGAGCGGCTGGAGGACGAGAAGCAGCGGCTGGACGACCAGCAGACGGAGCTGGAGACCAGTTCGGACCAGGCCGAGGAGGCGCGCAAGCAGACGCGGGAGAAGGAGCAGCAGCTCGGCATCCTGGCCGGTACGGTCGCCGCCCGGGGCCCCGGAATCACGCTGACGGTCCGGGACGAGGGCGGCAACGTCGACTCGGACATGCTGCTCGACGCGCTTCAGGAGCTTCGGGCGGCCGGCGCCGAGGCGATCCAGGTGAACGGGGTCCGGGTTGTCGCCGCGACATATTTCTCCGGTAGCGACGGTGACATCGAGGTGGACGGGAAGCAGATCGGCGCACCGTACCGTTTCGAGGTGATCGGCAAGCCGCAGGATCTGGAGCCCGCGCTCAACATCCCCGGAGGTGTGGTGCAGACATTGGAAAGAGAGCAGGCCACGGCCACAGTGGAGCCGTCGGAGGAGATCGTCGTGGACGCCTTGCGACCGGCTCGGCGGCCTGACTACGCTCGGTCGTCGTCGTAGTGGGGCGGGGGCGCATGCGGACCCGGGGACCAGGGCAGAAGGTTCCGGGGGGTCGGCGCACATTCCGCATGGTGCGTGGTGGAAACTGTCTGATGGTTACGGACGTTGTGAAGATGTCCGAGTCGGCAGGTGTGTTCATTCAGGGTTCGTCCTGCCCCACGGGCGGGTCTGTTCAGGTCAAGGGGAATCGCCCGTGAAGTTGTTTGGGAAGTTGTTCGGCAGGAGCGCACGCGAGGAGGGTGGCAACGCCCGCCATCGCGCACCGCGTCATGGCCAGGAGGAGGAGCAGGGCGGCGAGCGTCCGCTCTTCCGCGATGAGGTCGGCGGCCCCGGAGGGGACAATTCGGGCGGGCATGGCGCGTCGCCTGTTGACCCCGCGAGTTCTGGCGGCATAGGTTTCGGTGGACCATCAACCTCAAGTACGGGTGGAGGGTTCCCCCCCGCTCAGGAGGGTCCGTCCATGTCGGCCTTGCCGGTTTGTACGAGGTGCGGGCACCGCAACACCCAGGACAGTCGGTTCTGCTCCAACTGTGGTGCGCCGCTGAGGGCCGGGGCCCCGGCCGAGCGTCCCTCGGAGACGACCTCCACCATCTCCATCTCAGGTCTTGAGGCGTACGAGGCGGAGGCCACCGGCCAGTCGGCCGCTCCCTCGCTCTCGCCCGAGGCCCAGGCCGCGGTCGACGCCCTGCCCATCGGCTCCGCCCTGCTGGTCGTCCGTCGCGGCCCGAACTCGGGCAGCCGGTTCCTGCTGGACGGCGATCTGACGACGGCCGGAAGGCACCCGCAGAGCGACATCTTCCTCGACGACGTCACCGTGTCCCGGCGGCACGTCGAGTTCCGCAGGAGTCCGGAAGGCCACTTCACGGTCTCCGACGTCGGCAGTCTCAACGGCACGTACGTCAACCGGGAGCGGATCGACTCCGTCGCGGTGTCGAACGGGGACGAGGTCCAGATCGGCAAGTACCGGCTGGTCTTCTACGCGAGCCAGCGGGGCGTGTGACCCCTCAGGGAAGGTCCATGCTGCGACCACCGACGGGGGGGGGCGGCCCCCGCACCCCCCCCCCCGGGGTAACACCCGGCACTTATAAACAAAATAAGCGGCCGACGAAAAAAATTTTGTAGAAATAGGGGGTGGGGCGGGGAATA